>NZ_DBNGPQ010000056.1:0-166213 GCF_057122925.1 Umezawaea sp.
TGGCAGCGTGGGCGCGATGAGTCGCAGGACGCCGATCCGCAAGCCGATCCCCGTGAAGTCCCACCGGGGCGCGCTGCCCCCGTTGACGCCCGCGCAGCGAGCCGTCGTCGACGCCGCCCGACAGTTGCCGCAGCTCACGGACCCGCTGGACGTCGAGGTGGCGTTGAGCGCCGCGGTGGCGCCCGCCCTGGACGAGGACGTGTGGCCCGGGGTGATCGCGAACGCCGTGGCGGTGCCGAGCAGGCGGAGCCTGGCGCTGCTGCGGGCCGTGGCGGTGCTGGTGCCCGAGTCGGGTGCCGCCGCGGCGGCGGACGGGCTGGGCGACCTGCCCGAGCCGGGGTGGCCGGCCGCGCTGGACGGACTGGTGGTCGGCGAGTGCTGGGTGGTCGACCAGCGGTCCGAGGAGGGGCACCAGACGCTGCTGTGCACCTACTCCTACGGCGACGAGGTGCACGCGGGGCTGTACCTGGTGGACGAGAACCTGGGCGGGGTGGTGAAGAACGCGTTCATCACCAAGGACGTCGAGACCGCGCGGACGATGCTCGGCGAGCACGGGGCCGTCGAGGAGATCGCGGCCGACGAGGCGCACCGGCGGTTGGCCGAGGCGTACGGGAAGGTCGACGGCGGGCCGGGGTTGGGGATCGACCCGGACGTGTACGTGGTGCGGCTGCTGGTGTCGCGGCGGATCGCGGTGGCTCAGCGCTCGTAGGCGCGGGCCTGGATGTCGTACAGCTCGCGGTAGACGCCGTCGGCCGCCATCAGCTCGTCGTGCGTTCCCTGGGCGACGACGCGGCCGTCGTCCAGCACGACGATGCGGTCCACGTGGCGGATGTTCGCCAAGCGGTGGGTGACCAGGATCGTGGTCCTCGACCGCGTCGCGTGCTGGAGGCCGGCGAACACGGTCGCCTCGGCCTTGGCGTCCAGCGCGGCCGTGGGCTCGTCGGCGACCAGGACGGCGGCGTCGCGGTAGATGCCGCGCGCCACGCTGATCCGCTGCCACTGGCCGCCCGAGGGTTCGTGGCCGTCCTTGAACTCCTTCGACAGCACCGTCTTCTCGCCGCGCGGGAGCGCCTCCAGCACCGACCGCGCGCCGGACTGGTCCACGGCCTCCGCCCACCCCTCGCCGGAGGGGTCGTGGCGGTCGAGCCTGCCGACCCGGATGTTGTGGCCCGCGGTCATGGGCCAGCGCGCGGGTTCCTGCGAGATCACCGAGATCCGCGTGTGCACGGACTTCCGGTCGGCGGCGGCGATGTCCACGTCGTCCCACAGCACCCGGCCCTCGTCGGGCGTGTAGAGGCCGGTGATCAGCTTGCCCAGCGTGGTCTTGCCGGACCCGTTCTGGCCGACCAGCGCGACGACCTCGCCGCGGTTGATCTCCAGGTCGACGCCGATCAGCGCGGGCCGGTCGGCGTCGGGGTAGGTGAACGTCACGTCCTCCAGCCGGATCACGGCCGGGTCGGCGGGCGCGGTGACACCCGTCGACACGTGGTGGCGGGTGTGCGCGGTGGCGAGCAGCCGCCGGTAGAAGTCGATGTAGAACGAGTGCTCGTAGAGCTGGTTCACCGCGTACATCGTGGTGGACAGCGAGGTCGACGCCGTGCGCATCGCGACCACCGCCGCGCCCGCCAGCGCGAGCGGCATCGCGTTCGTGTAGAGCAGGAACCCGAGGACGAGGTAGGCGATCCCGGTGCCGATCCCCGCCAGGGTCCGCCCCACGAGCCGCACCAGCGTCTTGCGCGACTCCATCCGCACCTCCTCCGCCGTCACGTCGTTCGCGATCCGCCGGTGCTCGGCGATCAGCGGCTCCTGGAGCGTCAGCGCGAACCGCTCGACGGCCACGTCCCTCGCGACCATCAGGTTCTCCACCACGAACAGGCGCAGGTGACGGGTCACCATCCGGAGGAAGTTGCGGTAGCCGAGCTTCGCGACCCGCATCGCCGCCCAGCCGTCCGCGACGGCCGAGAGCAGCAGCACGGGCGCCAGCCACGGGTTCAGCACGCCCGCCGTGACCATCGCGGCCAGCAGCGAGATCAGCGCCGACACGAGGTCCGCGACCACCCGGTTGGCGACCTCGATCGAGTTCATCGCGTGCCGACCGCCCTGCCGGACGAGCTCGCGGAAGTCCGGGTCGTCGAACGCCGCCAGGTCCACGCCGATCACCGCCGTGTTCAGCGTGTCCTGCGCCGCGTGCCGCACGCGCGGCGTCAACGCGCCCTGCACCGCGCCCGCCGCGCTGTCCAGCAGCCCGCGCAGCGCGAACGACCCGACGAGCAGCCCGATCGACGGCAGCGCGGCCACCAGCCGCTGCGGCGTGGGCCCCTCCTCCAGCAGCCGGGTGAACACGCTGGCGGTGGCGAGCAGCCCGAACGCCGTCACGCACCCGGACAGCACCTGGATCACGCCCGCCAGCGCCGTCAGCCACCGCGAGGTCCGCCACGCGAGCCGGATCACCAGCCACGTCGCGGCGGGCACCGCGGCCAGCGTCCGCCACGTCCCGGCGGCGGCCACCTGCGCGTCCACGGACGCCCAGCGCGGCGGTTCGAGGTCTTCTACTCCGATGAGGGTTTCGGCCACCGGGTCAGGTTGCCGGGCCACCGCCCAGCGCGGCCCGGTTCACCGTCAGGTTCGCCGAGTTGGCGGCGGTGCGGCCCGCGTCCCAGCCCGCTTCGCTGCGCACCGTGACGGATTTCGACTTCGTCTTGGTGAACAGGGTCTCGAACAGCACGTCCACGGCCTGCTTGCGCTCCGACAGCACGGGCAGCAACCGGTCGTCGGAGGCGGGCGCCTCGGTCGCGGCCTCCAGCCGTTCGCCGACGCGGTGCGCGTAGGAGTAGAGGAACGACTTGCGGTAGCCGCGGCTGCGCGCCTCGGCGCCCTTGGACGCCCCCGAGCCCGCCGCCACCATCGCCCTGGTGGCCTGCACCAGCAGCGACGTCGACAGCAGCTCGACGATCTCCAGGTCCATCTCCTCGCCGACCAGCGCGACGAACCCGATGTTGCCGTACACGACGGCCCGCGACCGGTTCGCCTTCGCCACCACGTGCACGAGCTGCGCCTTGCCGTCGAAGTAGCTCTTGTCGAGCCACATCCGCCGCGAGGTCGCGGTCTGCGGGACGTGCGCGTCCGCGTCGACCGCCGCGCGCTCGAACGCGTGCCGGTTCATCAGCTCCTGGGCCTTGGCCGACAGCGCCTCGGCCTCGTCGGGGAACTGCGACGACTCGGCCTTCGCGAGCAGCCCCCTGACCCGGTTCAGCACCTTGGAGCTGACGCCGACGTGCGTGACCTCGATCGTCGCCGAGCCCGGACGCGGCAGGATGTTCTGCAACCGGGGGAGCAGCAGCAGCCGGGACAGCAGCGCCACGACGACCTCCACGGCGTCCTGCCGCAGCTCGATGTGCTTGCGCGCCCACTCGTCCACGTGCGGCTGCCCGCGGTCCCACCACACGGTCGCGTCGATCTCCCCGAGCTGGTCGCGCCAGCGCGGGTGGATCGTCGCCTCCGGGTACCGCTCGACCTCCGACGCGATGGCGTCGACCAGCATCGAGACCGCCCGCTCGTCGTCGTGCCGCCCGACGACCTGCACCAGGTCGTACGGCAGCCAGCCCGCGTTCCACAGGTTGTCCAGTTCGCGGTGCAGCACGTCGGTGATCGCCCGGTCCAGGTCGGCCGACGACACCGCGTCGAGCTTCGGGATCCGGAGGCGCGGGTTCGCCGCGGCTTCCCACAGTGCCTTGCCCACGGTGTCCACGATGGGTGATTCTCCCCCGTCGCTCTGGTGTGGCTGCGGCCGGTGCGCCCTCCGCCGTGTCAGCCTCCGCGGGTGAGTCGTGGGACACAGGGCCGCAAGCAGCCGGTTCACCGCCCGATCGAGGTGGTGCGCGGTCCACAGCGGACGGAACTGGGGCTGGCGCAGCGCGCCGTCGTCCAGTCCTGCCGCGACCTCCCGCAGATGACCGACCCGCTGGAGGTGGAGCTCACGCTCAGCTCCGCCGTGCCGCCCGGTGTCGCCGACGAGAAGTTCTGGGTGGAGCTGGTCGACCACGCCGTGTCACTGCCCAGCAGGCGCAACCAGGCACTGCTGCGGGCCATGGCCGTGCTGCTCACCGGCAGGCCGGGGGAGTGGGCGGTGGCGTTCGCGCCGCCGGTCGTCGACTCGCTCGGCGTGCGCGGCGCGTGGATCTGCGACCGGTCGCTGGACGCGGGCTACCTGGCGCTGCTGTGCACCTACGCGCACGGCGACGACGAGCACGCGATGGTGTTCCTCATCGACGAGGTGGCGGGCGGGGTGATCCGCAACGCCTTCGTGACCAGGGAGGTCGCCGTCGCCAGGGAGCGGATGGCCGCGCAGGGCACGTTGGAGGAGATCAACCCGGCGGCGGCGCACTGGCTGCTCGCCAAGTCCTACGACAGGCTGGACCGGTGGCCAGCGCTCACCGTGGACCCCGAGGTGCACCGCACCCGGCTGGTCGCGAACCGCCGGATCGCCCTCGCCTTCGGCTGAGCGCGCGCGTGTTTGGATCACGAGCCCGAGTGGCACACTGCGACGACATCACCGAAGCCGTCCGTCAGGCGCTAAGGGGCGTGCGTGAACGACTCGTCGAAGATCGGCAAGCCCGCCAGGGAGCTGCTGGCCGCCGCTGCCGCGTTCCGCACGCAGGCCGAAGGGGTGCGGGACGAGCCCGACCGGCTGCGCGCGCTCGCCGTGGCCCGGTACGAGGCGGTGCGGGACTCGCTGGTCGCTGACCTGGTCCGGGCCATGCCGGTGGAGAAGCTGCGCGACGCGGCGGCCGGTCTGCGGCTCGGGAAGCTCAGGGCCGCGGGGTTCCAGACCGTGGCCGACGTGGCCGGGTCGTCGTTCGCCCGGCTCGACGGGGTGCCCGGTGTGGGCCCGCAGTCGGCCCGGCAGCTGCTCGACGCGGCCAGGGCCGTCGTCGACTCGCTCAAGCGGGACACCTCCGTGCGGCTGGACCCCGACCGGGCCGGTCGGGGGCAGACCGAGCTGCTCCAGCTCCTGTCGAAGCTGCGGCGGGCCACCCAGCTCGTCGCACCGCTGCACGAGCCGATCACCGACGTGCTCGCGCGGGTCGACGCCGACGTGCGCGCGGCGTCGCGCGCGTCCAGCGGTGTGCGGATGTTCTTCTCCCTCAAGAAGAACAAGCAGGCGGCGCTGGACGCGCTGGCGCGGCTGGAGGAACTGCTCGGCAGCCGGGACGTCGCCGCGCTGCGCGCCGTGGGCGTCCAGCTGCACGTGCCGGACCTCGACCACCGGGCGCTGTGGCGCGACTACGAGCTGGACGCCGCCGCGTACAACACCGCGCTCGCCGACCTGGCGGGTGCGGGGGCGGTGCCGGATCGCAGTGCCGCCAAGGGTTTCGTGCCCGCGGACATCGAGCGCGAGGTCGACTCGGTCACGCTCGACACGAGCAGGCTCACGGTCTCGCTGCGCGGCTACCAGGAGTTCGGCGCGAAGTTCGCGCTCGCCCGGAAACGCGTGATCATCGGCGACGAGATGGGGCTGGGCAAGACGATCGAGGCCATCGCCGTCATGGCGAGCCTGGCCGCGAAGGGCGGTCGCGGGTTCGTGGTGATCTGCCCGGCGAGCGTGGTCGTCAACTGGGTCAACGAGATCGCCCGGCACAGCGACCTCGTTCCGCACCGGCTGCACGGCGCCGGACGTGACGGCGCGGTCGGCGAGTGGCTCGACCAGGGCGGTGTCGGCGTGACGACGTTCGGCACGCTGCCGAAGCTGGCGCTGCCGAAGAGGTTCCGCCCGGCGCTCGTCGTGGTGGACGAGGCGCACTTCGTGAAGAACCCGGACACCCAGCGCTCCAAGGCCGTCAACGCCGTGGTGCAGCGCGCCGACCGCGCGGTCCTGCTCACCGGCACGCCGATGGAGAACCGCGTGGACGAGTTCCGCACCCTCGTCTCCTACCTCCAGCCGGGCATCGCCGCACGGGCGGGCGGCACCGACGCCGTGGTCGGCGCCAAGGCGTTCCGCCGCCTGGTCGCGCCCGTCTACCTGCGGCGCAACCAGGAGGACGTGCTCGGCGAACTCCCCGAGCTGCTGGAGGTCGAGGACTGGGTCGAGTTCGACGGACCCGACCAGACCGCCTACCACGACGCCGTGCGCGCAGGGAACCTGATGGCCATGCGCCGCGCCGCCTACGAACCGGGCAAGCCCGAGGGCTCGGCGAAGCTGGAGCGGATGCTGGAGATCATCGAGGAGTCCCGCGACAACGGCTGGAAGGTCGTCGTCTTCTCCTACTTCCTCGACGTCCTCGACACGGTCGCCGAGCACACCGGCGCCTACGGCCCGCTCACCGGCAGCACCTCGTCGTCCGGCCGCCAGCAGCTGGTCGACGACTTCACCGCCCACGAGGGCCACGCGGTGCTCGCGGCGCAGATCGAGGCGGGCGGGGTGGGCCTCAACATCCAGGCCGCGTCCGTCGTGATCATCGCCGAGCCGCAGTGGAAGCCCAGCACCGAGGACCAGGCCGTCGCCCGCTGCCACCGCATGGGGCAGGTCCGCAAGGTCCACGTGCACCGGTTGCTGGTGAAGGACAGCGTGGACGCGCGGGTGCGGGAGGTCCGCGACCACAAGACGCTGCTGTTCGACCACTACGCGCGGGAGAGCGACGCGAAGCACGGCCACGAGGCCGCGCTGGACTCGACGGTGTCGGTGGAGAAGCGCGTGGTGCTGGCCGAGCAGCAGCGGCTGGGGCTGTAGACCGCTACGCGGCGAACTTCCGCAGGTAGGCCTGCGTCTCGGGATCCTCGGAGAACACGCAGACGCCGCGCATGCCCCGTGTCAGCAGGACCTTGTAGGTGTTGCGGATCAGCGTGGCGAAGTGGAGGTCGTCGGCCCTCTTCACCGCGGGGTCGTGCGAGTTGTCGCGCTGGGCCACCCAGTGGTCGCCGCGGCGGACGAAGTCCGTCCCGAAGATGACGCCCGCCCAGTCGTACTCGAAGCCCTGGGCGGTGTAGATGCAGCCGAGCTGGCCGAAGCCGCGGTCGTCGCTGGCCCAGAAGTGCGACGCGGGCGCGTCGGGGACCACCTTGTCGGGCTTCGCGTTCCACGGCCGGTGCCAGTCGCCGATCCGCACGTCCGGCACCAGCACCTTCGTGCCGTCCTGGGACACGGGATCGCTCCACGTCCAGCAGTACCCGGCGGCGATCCGCGCCGTCCCGAGGTCCTTCGCCCGCTGCGCGAGCAGCCACGACTCCATCTCGCGCGGGGAATCGGCGCTGCGCACCACGAACTCGTCGTCGGTTCGGGTGACCAGGTCCGACCAGGAGGTCGGGGTGCCCCTGATCCCCAGCAGCCTCGCCACCCACGTGTCGTAGAACTCCGAGCCGCCGCAGCGGAACTGCCCGCCGAGGTGCACCACCTCGA
This sequence comes from Umezawaea sp., assembly GCF_057122925.1. Lineage (NCBI taxonomy): Bacteria > Bacillati > Actinomycetota > Actinomycetes > Pseudonocardiales > Pseudonocardiaceae > Umezawaea > Umezawaea sp. The sequence goes on from NZ_DBNGPQ010000056.1 coordinate 7,394, forward strand.
CCTTGCAGTCCGCGGCTTCGGCCGCTGCCCTGATCTCCGACAGCGACCCCATCTCGCCGGGGCGCACCGTCTGGTGCTCGTCGAGCAGGAACACCGGAACCCTGGCGGCGTCGATCAGCTCCTCGATCTGCCGCCGGGCCTTCGCCCGCGCCTCGCTCTTCGTGTAGCGGTTGACGCTGGTCTCCCGGATGCGGTGCGCCTCGTCGCAGATGAGCACGTCCAGCCCGAACCGCTCCGCCTCGATGAAGTTGTTGAAGTACTTGAACATCGTCTGCACCCGCCGGTTGCGCTTGCCCGCGTGCCTGCGCATCGTGCTGGTGAACGCGCTCGACCCCGTCGCGTGGAAGGCGCTCTTCCCGCGCCTGGCCAGCTCGCCGAGCAGGCTGAGCGCGATGACGCTCTTCCCGGAACCCGGCCCGCCGAGGATCACGACCACGGTCTGCGTGCGCGACGCGTGAGCGCGGTCGACCGCTCGGGTGACCAGGCTGTAGGCGACCTGCTGCTCGTCGAGGAGGACGAACTGCTCGCGCTCCTGGATCTCCTTGGCGGCCAGTTCCAGCAGCGGCTTCGACGGGGCGTGGCGCATGCCGAGGAACTCGTCGGCGGCGCGGCGGGAGTCGTCGCGCGCGGCCGGTTCGCGGTCGAGCAGCGCCCGCAGGCGGTCGACCAGCTGCCCCTTGGTGTCGAGCGTGAACAGCCGCCCGTAGTCGTCCATCGCGTACTGGGAGATGCCCCAGACCCCGGAGTCGCGGGCGTTGTGCAGGTAGGCCAGACCGTGCACGGCACCGGGCTGTTCGGCGAGCGCGGGCGTCGAGTCGACGAGGTACTCGCAGTAGCGCCGAACCTGCTCGACCGGGTGCAGGACCGGGTTCGCGTAGTGGTCGATCCGCACGAGGTCGTCGCTGTACGGCTCGGCCTTCGACCACTGCTTCAGCTCGACGAGCACGTACACCGGCCTGCCGTGCTTCGGACTCCGGCCGCACAGGACGACGTCCACCCGCTTCGGGCTGTGCGGCAGCTTGTGCTCCAGCAGGACCTCGACGTGTCCGAGACCGGCGTCGACCAGGTCGGAGAGGAACGCGGGCAGGCTGTTGCGCCACGACCGCACCTCGCCGTCACCCACCCCCGTGTCGAACTGGATCCGCGCTTGCTCGGCGAGGACGGTGTGCAACCGGTCCGACCTGGCGTCGCCGAGCAGGACCTCGGCGCTCTGACGGACGAGAGCCACTGCTGTTCCCCCACGTGGGCACGCCGAATGGACGTGCGGGTGGGGGCAACGACGAGGCGCTGTTTCCAGCGCGCTCGGTGCCCGTCGGGCCGCGCCACGAGGTTAGCGGCAGGGGGACGGTTCGACGTGGAGCAGGGGGACGGCCGCGTGGGATCGGGCTCACGTGGGCCTGCGACCGAGTTGCTCGGATGAGGTTTCGGCATAGACCCTGCTCACGGGCTTGCGAGCGACCCTCTTGGCAGGACGAGCCCACTGCCGGGGCCCTGGTCGGCAGCAGGTGTGAGCGATCTTCGCGTGCCAGGGGTGGAGGGGGTCGGGAACTGCTCGACCGGTAGTCGTTCGGATGCGCTGGGGAATGGAGCGGGAATCCGACTCGCGGCGTTGTGAGCGCTTTCACGGGAGAAGGCCGACAAGGAGAAGGGGTGGTCGGCTCGCTAAGGCGATCGGGAGGGCGCTCGACGCTTGGGGGAACGCCCAGGCGGGAATGGGCAGGGGCGCCGTGAGAGGAGTGGGTGCTGGTCACAGCGGTAGGGTGCGCTACCCCGGAATGCAAAGAAGTGGTCCAGCATAAATGCTGGACCACTTCTTTGAACCAGGTGCGCCGCCAGGGACTCGAACCCCGGACCCGCTGATTAAGAGTCAGCTGCTCTAACCAACTGAGCTAGCGGCGCTGGCACTTCATCTTGTCTGAACCGTGTTGCTCCGTTCCGACGAGAAGAACATTAGCACAGCGGTTCGCGCAGTTCCCAATCGGCTGGTCAGGCCGGGTTTGGAGGGGTTGGGCGGGGGAGAACTTCGCGCTGGTAACGATCGGGTATCCGGAGCAACTCGGGTAGGCAGGACGGCGTCTTCTCGAGTGGGACGGCTGAGGTAACACCTGCTTGCGCGCTGTCTCGTTGTACGGGGGGAACCGGGCGAACGGATGGGTGCGATGGGGATGACGGGTAGGCGCGGGGCGTTCGGGTTGGTCGCGGTGGGCGTCGTTGCGATGTTGATCACAGGGTGCTCGTCGTCGCCCGAGGTGCCGGTGCAGGGGAAGAACGCCCCGTCGACCAGCAGCACGCCGCCCCCGCCGCCGGTGACGTTGACGCTGGGCACGCCGAACGGGGCCACGGGCGTGGCGCCGGGGCTGCCGGTGATCGCGACGGCGGCGGACGGGAAGCTCACGGACGTGAAGCTGACCGCCGCCGACGGGGCCGTGGTCGAAGGGGCGATCAGCCCCGACGGGCTCCAGTGGGCGAACAGCGCGGCGCTGGCCTACGACAAGGCCTACACGATGTCGGTGACCGGGCAGGGCGCGGACGGGAAGGCGGTCACCGCGACGTCGGCGTTCTCGACCGTCAAGCCGAGGACGCTGACCTACGTCGAGACGAACCCGCAGGACGGGGCGGTGGTCGGCGTGGGGCAGCCGATCGCGTTCTACTTCGACGAGCCGATCGCGGACAAGCTCGCGGCCGAGGCCGCGCTCCAGATCACGACCGAGCCGAAGGTCGAGGGCGCCTTCTACTGGTTCAACGAGAAGGAGGTGCACTGGCGGCCCCAGGCCTTCTGGGCGGCCGGGACGAAGATCACCATCAACGCGAAGGTGTACGGCAAGCACATGGGCGACGGGATCTACGGCCAGGAGGACCGGCTGATCAACGCCACCATCGGCGACGCCGTGATCCACGAGGCCGACGGCGCGTCCCACCAGGTCGTGACGAAGGTCAACGGGCAGGTCGTGCGGACCGTGCCGACGTCGATGGGCAACGCGGCCAACACGACCCCGGTCGGCACCTACGTGATCACCGAGAAGCGCGACCACATGGTCATGGACTCCACGACCTACGGGCTGTCGCTGGAGGACGGCGGGTACAAGACGCCCGTCGACTGGGCCACGCGGATGTCCAACAGCGGGATCTTCGTGCACTCGGCGCCGTGGTCGATCGCGGACCAGGGCAACCGCAACGTCAGCCACGGCTGCCTGAACATGTCGCCGGAGAACGCCAAGTGGTTCTTCGACAACGCGAAGCCCGGTGACGTGGTGGTCGTGGCCAACTCGGGCGGGCCCGCGCTGGAGTCGTGGGACGGCTTCGGCGACTGGCAGGTCCCGTGGCCCGAGTGGGTCGCCGGGAACCGCTAGACCGCTGCTCCGCACCGTGTGCCTCCCCCGGACGTCCGGGGGAGGCACACGTGCGTCAGGCGTCCTTCACGTCACCGTCGTCGACCACGAGCCTGCGCGTCGTGTGCACGGCGTCGAGCATCCGGCGGTCGTGCGTGACCAGCAGCAGGGTGCCGGTGTAGCTCTCCAGCGCCGATTCGAGCTGCTCGATCGCGGGCAGGTCGAGGTGGTTGGTCGGCTCGTCGAGCACCAGCAGGTTCACGCCGCGGGCCTGGAGCAGCGCGAGGGCCGCGCGGGTGCGCTCGCCGGGGGACAGCGACGCCGCGGTGCGGAGCACGTGGGCCGCCTTGAGGCCGAACTTCGCCAGCAGGGTGCGCACGTCGGCGGGGGTCATGTCCGGTGCTTCCAGCTCGAACGCGTCCACCAGAGGCTGCTCGCCGAGGAAGAGCCCTCGCGCCTGGTCGACCTCGCCCACGACCACGCCGCCGCCCAGGGTGGCGTGGCCCTCGTCCAGCGGCACGCGGCCCAGCAGGGCGCCGAGCAGCGTCGACTTGCCCGCGCCGTTCGCGCCGGTGATGGCGACGCGGTCCGCCCAGTCGACCTGGAGGTCCACCGGGCCGAGGGTGAACCCACCGCGGGTCACCACGGCGCCGCGGAGGGAGGCCACGATCGCGCCCGCCCGTGGAGCCGGGGCGATCTCCATCCGCAGCTCCCACTCCTTGCGGGGCTCCTCGACGACCTCCAGGCGTTCGATCATCCGGTCGGTCTGCCTGGCCTTCGACGCCTGCTTCTCGGTCGCCTCGGTGCGCGACGCGCGGCCCTTCTTGTCGTTGTCGGTCTGCTTGCGGCGGGCGTTCTTCACGCCCTTCTCCATCCACGCGCGCTGCATCCGGCCGCGGGCTTCGAGCGCGGCCTTGGTGTCCGCGAACTCCTCGAACTCCTCACGGGCGTGCCTGCGGGCGACCTCGCGCTCCTCCAGGTACGCCGCGTAGCCGCCGCCGTAGGTGCGCACCTGCTGCTGGGCGAGGTCCAGCTCCACCACGCGGGTGACCGTGCGGGCGAGGAACTCGCGGTCGTGGCTGACCACGACCGTGCCCGCGCGCAGCTCGCCGACGAACCGCTCCAGGCGGTCGAGGCCGTCCAGGTCCAGGTCGTTCGTCGGCTCGTCGAGCAGGAAGATGTCGTACCGGCTGAGCAGCAGCGACGCCATGCCCGCCCGCGCGGCCTGGCCGCCGGAGAGCGACGTCATCGGCTGGTCGAGGCCGACCGCGAGGCCCAGGTCGGCGACGACCTCGATCGAGCGCTCCTCCAGGTCGGCCCCGCCCAGCGCGAGCCAGTTCTCCAGCGCGTCGCCGTACTCGTCGTCCGAGCCGGACGTGCCCGTGCTCAGCGCCTCGGTCGCCGCGTCCAGGACGCGCTGCGCGAAGCCGACGCCGGTGCGGCGGGCGAGGAACTCGCGCACGGTCTCGCCGGGGCGGCGTTCCGGCTCCTGGGGGAGGTGGCCGACGGTCGCGGAGGGCGGGCTGAGCCGCACGCTGCCCCGCTCGGCGGGGATCAGGCCCGCGAGGGTGCGCAGCAGGGTCGACTTCCCGGCGCCGTTCGCGCCGACCAGCCCGATCACGTCACCGGGTGCGACCACCAGTTGGAGGTCGGAGAACAGGACGCGGTCGCCGTGTCCGGCCGCGAGGTCCTTGGCGACGAGGGTGGCACTCATGAGACTCCCGGTGCGGAGGGGAAGCGCGAAGCCGAGCCCGCCGGGGGTCCGGGGGCGGAGTCACCCGGCTGGGGTCTGGGGGGCTCGGCCCCCAGGAGGCAAGACGAAAACGAGGTGTGTCCGCGTTTCCGCAGACACACCTCGCTCACTCGGGTGAGTGACGGGACTTGAACCCGCGACACCTGGGATCACAACCCAGTGCTCTGCCAGCTGAGCTACACCCACCAAGACCGGTTGACCGGCGAGAGGAAGCATAGCGTGTGCACCGGTCAGGTCTGAAATCGGGTGGTCAACCCAGTCCGTCGGCCTTCAGCAGTTCGGCCGCCACGGCCTGGGCCTGCTCCGAGCTCGGACCGGGCGGGGCCACGAACGCGGTGCGCCGGTAGTAGGCGAGTTCGCGGATGGACTCCTTGATGTCGGCGAGCGCCCGGTGCGAGAGGCCCTTCTCCGGCTGCGCGTAGTAGATGCGCGGGTACCAGCGCCTGCACAGCTCCTTGATCGACGACACGTCGATCATCCGGTAGTGCAGGTGGGCGTCGAGCGCGGGCATGTCGCGGGCGATGAACCCGCGGTCGGTGGCGATCGAGTTGCCCGCCAGCGGTGCGGTGCGCGGGTCCGGCACCCACTCCTTGATGTACGCGAGCACCTGGGCCTCGGCGTCGGCGATGCCGACGGTGGACCGCCGCACCTCCTCGGTGAGGCCGGACTTCGCGTGCATCTCCACGACGACCTCGGGCATCCCGGCGAGCGCGTCGTCGTCCGCGTGGATCACCACGTCGACGCCGTCGCCGAGCACGTTCAGATCCGCGTCGGTGACCAGCGCGGCGATCTCGATGAGGGCGTCCTTCCCGAGTTCGAGGCCGGTCATTTCGCAGTCGATCCACACCAGACGATCCATCACCCGCGAGAGCCTAGTCTCTCGTGACCTCGGAGGACGTCCGCGCTTCGAGTGGCGCGTCCCGGTGACCTCATTACGCTCGTGCGAATGACCCAGCAGCAGTCCGCGGCGGCCGGGATCGCGGCCGGGTACGCCTCAGCCGGTCCGGCGGTCGAACTCGGTTCGGTCCTGGTGGACGGTGCCGTCGAGCCCACCGCCCACGTGCGGCTGCCGCTGGCCACGATGAACCGGCACGGGCTCGTCGCGGGCGCGACCGGCACCGGCAAGACCAAGACGCTCCAGCTCATCGCGGAGCAGCTGTCCGCCGCGGGTGTGCCCGTCGTGATGGCGGACGTCAAGGGTGACCTCTCGGGACTGTCCAGGGAGGGCGCGGTCAACGACCGGGTCACCGGTCGGGCCGCGGACACGGGCGACGACTGGCGTCCGCGGGCGCACCCGGTGCGGTTCCTGTCGCTCGGCACGGGCGGCGCGGGCGTCCCGGTACGGGCGACGATCACCAGCTTCGGCCCGATCCTGCTGTCGAAGGTGTTGGGGCTCAACGACACCCAGGAGTCGACGCTCGGGCTGATCTTCCACTGGGCCGACACCAGGGGACTGGCCCTGCTCGACACCAAGGACCTCCGCTCGGTGATCAACCACCTCACGAGCGAGGAGGGCAAGGAGGACCTGAAGGGCATCGGCGGCGTGTCGTCGGCGACGGCGGGCGTGATCCTGCGGTCGCTGGTCAACCTCGAAGCCCAGGGCGGCGACACGTTCTTCGGCGAGCCCGAGCTGGACCCCGCCGACCTGATGCGCGAGGTCGACGGCAAGGGCGTGATCACGCTCCTGGAACTGGCGGAGCTCCAGGCGAAGCCCGCCCTGTTCTCCACGTTCCTGATGTGGCTGCTGGCCGAGCTGTTCCAGGAGCTGCCGGAGGAGGGCGACCTGGACAAGCCGAAGCTGGTCTTCTTCTTCGACGAGGCGCACCTGCTGTTCGCCGACGCGTCGAAGGCGTTCCTGGAGCAGATCACCCAGACCGTGAAGCTGATCCGGTCCAAGGGCGTCGGCGTCTTCTTCTGCACCCAGCTGCCGACCGACATCCCCAACGACGTGCTCTCGCAGCTCGGCGCCCGCGTGCAGCACGCGTTGCGCGCGTTCACCCCGGACGACCAGAAAGCCTTGTCCCGCACGGTGAAGACCTACCCCACGTCGCCGCACTACGACCTGGAGGAGGTGCTCACGTCGCTCGGCACGGGCGAGGCGGTCGTGACCGTGCTGAGCGAGAGGGGCGCGCCCACCCCGGTCGCGTGGACCAGGCTGCGCGCGCCCCGCTCGCTCATGGACACCATCGGGCAGGACGCGATCGGGCAGGCCGCCGCCGCGTCGGACCTGCACGGCAAGTACGCCGAGACGATCGACCGCGAGTCCGCCTACGAGAAGCTGGCCGCGAAGGTCGTGCCGCGGGCCGAGGAGGAGCAGCCGGAGCACCACCGGGAGAAGCGCGGGGAACCCGGTCTGGTGGAGAAGGTGCTCGGCAACTCCGCCGTGAAGTCGTTCCTCCGGTCAGCGGCAGGCAGCATCGGCCGCGAGATCACCCGAGGGCTCTTCGGCACGGCCCGGAAGCGCCGGTGACCGCTTGATCCGCAGCGACAGCAGCGCCGCTCCGATGCTGAGGCCTCCCGCGACGACGAACGTCAGCGCGTAGTCGCCGAAGTGGTCGCGGGCCAGACCTGCCGCCGTGGCCGCGATGGCCGCGCCGACCTGGTGCGACGCGAACACCCAGCCGAACACCACCGGGCCCGCCTCGCCGAAGATCTCGCGGCACAGCGCGACGGTCGGCGGCACGGTCGCGACCCAGTCCAGGCCGTAGAAGATGATGAACACCAGCATGCTCGGGTGCACGGAGCTGGCGAACAGCTGCGTCAGCAGCAGGAGCGAGACGCCGCGCAGCAGGTAGTAGGCGGCCAGCAGGACCCGCGAGTCGACCCGGTCGGTCAGCCAGCCGGAGAAGATCGTGCCGACGACGTCGAACAGCCCGACCAGCGCGAGCAGGCCGGCCGCCGTCGTGGACGGCATGCCGTGGTCGTGCGCGGCCGGGATGAAGTGCGTGCCCACCAGCCCGTTCGTCGTCATCCCGCAGATCGCGAACCCGCCCGCCAGGTACCAGAACGACCGGGTGCGCGCCGCCGTCCGCAGCGTCCTGAGCGCGTTGCGCGCCGCGCCGCCCGGCGGCACGACCGGGGTCACGACCTCGGTGCCGCCGTACAGCGGCAGGCCCAGGTCGGCCGGGTGCTCCTTGAGCAGGAAGTACGCCAGCGGCACGACGAGCAGCGCCGCGCCCGCGATGACCAGCGAGGACGAGCGCCAGCCCGACGACTCGGCGAGGCCCGCGATCACCGGCAGGAACACCAGTTGGCCGGTCGCGCCGCCTGCGGTGAGGACGCCCGTCACGAGCCCGCGGTGCTTGACGAACCAGCGACCGGTGATCGTCGCGACGAACGCGAGCGCCATCGACCCCGTGCCGAGGCCGACCAGCACGCCCCACAGCAGCACGAGCTGCCAGCTCGCCGTCATGAACACCGTCAGGCCGCTGCCGACCGAGACCAGCAGCAGCGCCAGGCTGACCACCCGGCGCACGCCGAACCGGTTCATCAGCGCGGCCGCGAACGGGGCCGTCAGGCCGAAGAGCAGCAGGTTCACCGAGACGGCGAACGAGATCGTGGCGCGCGACCAGCCGAACTCGCGCTGCAACGGCTCGATCAGGGCGCCCGGTGCCGACCGGAACCCGGCCGCGCCGACCAGTGCGATGAACGCCACCGCGGCGACCACCCAGGCCCAGTGAAGTGTGGTGCGGCCCCTCGGGGCCTCGATCTGCGTCACCGCAAGAGCATCCGCCGAACGAGTGCGTCGGACCAGTGGCCGGAAGGCCATCATGTGCAAGAATCGGGCCGTGAGGCGGCATGAGGTGGCGGTACTCGCGCTCGACCAGGTCACCGGCTTCGACCTGGGTACACCCACGCAGGTGCTCGGCACGGCCCGCGACGAGCGGCAGCGGGCCTACTACCGGGTCCGCGTCTGCACGCCCGGCAACCTGCCGGTGCGCAGCTCGGCCGGGTTCACCGTGCAGGGCGACCACGGGCTCGAACTGCTCGCCGAGGCCGACACGATCGTCGTCGCGGGTCAGAACCGCGCCGACCTGCTGCTGAGCGACCCGCTCGACTCGGACGTGGTCCGGGCGCTGGTGGCCGCCGCTCCCACCACCCGGATCGTCTCCATCTGCACGGGCGCGTTCGTGCTGGCCGCCGCGGGCCTGCTCGACGGTCGGCGCGCCACCACGCACTGGTGGTACGCCGAGGCGTTCCGGACGATGTTCCCGCACGTCGACCTCGACCCGGACGTGCTGTTCGTCGACGAGGGCGACGTCCTCACCTCGGCGGGCGTCGGCGCGGGCATCGACCTGTGCCTGCACCTCGTGCGCAAGGACTTCGGCACCGAGGCCGCCAACCGCGCCGCCCGCCGCTGCGTCGTGCCGCCGTGGCGGACCGGTGGCCAGTCCCAGTTCATCGAACGCCCGGTGCCGCCCGCCGAGACGACCTCGACCGCCCCGGCCCGCGAGTGGGCGCTGGCCAGGCTGGACGAGCCGCTGGACCTGCGGTCGCTGGCCGAGCACGTGCGGATGAGCGTCCGCACGTTCACCCGCCGCTTCCGCGAGGAGACCGGTCTGAGCCCCGGCAAGTGGATCATCCAGCAGCGCGTGGAACGGGCCCGCCACCTGCTGGAGTCCACCGACCTGCCGGTGGACGAGGTCGCGCGGCGGTCCGGGTTCGGCACCGGAGCGGCCCTGCGGCTGCGGATGAGCACCGCGCTGGGCGTCGCGCCCAGCGTGTACCGCACCACGTTCCGGACGAGCGCCTAGCCCGCGGAGTCCACGGAGGACTGTTCCGGTCCGACGCGCTCCAGGAACGGCCGCAGCAGATCGGGCACGGCCGCGTCGGCCAGCAGCAGGCCGTCCTCCGCCCCGACGTCGATCACGTGGTAGACGCCGTCGCCCGCCGCCGTGGTCGCCGACACCGTCGCCAGGCCCGCCCTGCGCTGGAAGAACGACTGCGACACCCGCCAGCCGATGATGCCGCTGCGTTGCAGCGCAACGGTTTCCCGCAGCGCCGACCCGCTGCGCGCGACCAGGTAGCGGTCGGTCAGCGCGTGGCCGAGCGCCCGGTAGCGGTCCCAGCCCATCAGCGCCGCGAACGGGAGCAGCGCCAGCGCCGCCTGCCACGTCCACGACGGTGCGAAGAGCGCGAGCCCGCCCGCGAGCAGCAGCACCGGCAGCACGGCGCGCACGAGCCGCCGCCGCAGCGCCACCAGCGGGTGCCGCCGCAACGTCGACGTGGTCGGCGACACCGGGACGTGCAGCACCTCGTGCGCCACGCGGTGGGCCTCGGAGATCGGCGCCGGTGGCAGCAGCAGGCTGCTCTCGCCCTTGGTGCCGAGCCCCGTGGCGACGGCCGTGGTCCTGGCGCCCCGGCCCAGCCGCAGCAGCAGCGGCTCCTGCACCTCGACACCGCGCAGCCGGTCCTCGTCCACCGACACCGAGCGCGTGGTCAGCAGCCCGCGGCGGACCCGCAGCGTGCCGTCGTCCTCGCGCGTCAGCCGGTAGCCCCAGAACTGCACGACGTACACCAGCAGCGACGCGATCACGGCCAGCACCAGCACCACGCCGAGCAGCACCGCGATGGTCAGCGCGAGCGGCGCGTTCGTGACCCACTCGACCACGTCGTGCAGGCCGGAGAACGCCGACCGCCGCAGGTCGAGCTCCTGCGCGTAGTTCATCAGCACGCCGAACGTGCCACCGACCGCGACCAGCCCGGACAGCGTCAGCGGGGCGAAGCGCAGCCACCGCGGGTCGAACGTCGCCAGCGCCCTGCTCGCCTCGTGCGGGGGCGCGTCGGCGTCCGTCGACACGGCGATGACCCGCGCCCGGTCGAGCAGGAGCTGGCGCAGCCGCTCGGCCTCGTGCGACGACACGGCGTCCAGCGTCACGCCGCTGTTCTCGCCCGCCTTCTCGTGCTGGCCGGTGCCGACCCGGATCGCGGACAGGCCGAACAGCCGGTGGCCCAGCTTCGCCGTCAGGTCCACGGTCCGGATGCGGTCCCTCGGCACGGCCAGCCGCTTGCGCACCAGCAGACCCGTGTGCAGCTCCACCTGCTCGTCGGTGATCCGGTAGCGGGTGGTGAACCAGCTCAGCAGGCCGAACGCCACCACCAGCACGATGACGCCGCCGCTCATCGCGATCCGCCACTTGTCGCCGCCGCCCAGCACGATCAGGCCGACCAGGACGGGGATCAGGCCCATCAGCTCGTTGAGCGGGCGGACGATCAGCATCCGCAGGTCGAGCCGGTGCCACTCCAGCGCGACCGGGGCCTCGACGAGCTCGGGCGCGCTCGGGAACTCCGGCGCGGTCACGTGGCGTCGCCGGGGGTCGCGTCCGTCGTGGTGGTCAGCTCGTCCGCCAACCGCACCGCGGACTCGTGGTCCAGCCCCTCGATCTGCACGGGCCCGGCGGCCGACGCCGTCGTCACGGTCACCGTGGAGAGCCCCAGGAGTTGTTGCAGCGGACCGCGTTTCGTGTCCACGGTCTGGATCCGGGAGACCGGGGCGATGCGCCACTCCTGGCTCAGCCAGCCGGTCAGCGTGTACACCGCGACCGGCGTCGACTCCCAGCGGTGCACGCGGAACCGCCAGCGCGGCATGACGAGGGTGTGCGCGACCGCCAGCACGCCCGTCGCGACCGCCGCGGTGAGCTGCCACGGCGGCGGCGAGTCCACGAACAGCAGCACGACCAGTTGCGGCACCAGCACGACCGTCCACCCGATCACGGCGTGCAGGGTCCACAACGTGATCGACTTCCGGCTTACCTGGTGCCGCGGCGCACGCAGCCTCACCTGCTCAGTGGTCACCACACCACTCTGCCTCAAGGCCGGACCCAGCACTGGTCCGGCCTTGAGGAAGCGGTCAGTTCGCCTGGTAGGGCGGGGTGAACGCCTCTCCGGGGTCGCCGCTGACGATCACGTCGGCCTGGGCGAGACCGACGCTGACACCCCCGGTGATACCCAGGCAGAGCACCACCGCGACCAAGATCCGGCGGATAGAGTTCACAACCATCATCGAGCTCCGTTCGATTGGCAGCGGCTTTGGAAGAACGCGAAGGCGCGAGCGCGGGCCCGCGAGCACAGGTGGGCACCGGTTTCGGGGCGCGGCTGCGCGCCACGAGGCAGCGGCGGGGCCTGGCGCAGAAGGACCTGGCCTGCCCCGGTGTGTCGATGAGCTACGTGTCCCGTTTGGAGTCCGGGCACCGCACGCCGTCGTCCCAGGTGGTGCGGAAGCTGGCGGCGCTGCTGGAGGTCGACCCGAGCGAACTGGTCGGCGACCGGACCGCGGTCGCGCAGGACCTGGCGCTCGCGTGGTGCGAGGCGCTGATCGCCTACCACGACGGCGACGTGGACCGGGCCGTCGACCTGCTCGCCCTGCTCGGACCGCGCGCGGGCGGCGAGGTGTTCGGCTGGTGCGTGCAGTGGACCCGCGTCGTGGTGCAGGCGACGCTGGACGACGGGCCTGCGCTGCTGCGCGTCGCGGACCGGCTCCGGACGGGCTGGTCGCCGGGCCCCGCCGTGGACGCGCTGGTGGAGCTCCAGCGCGCCGCCGCGTTCCGCATGCTGGGCAGGCCCAACGACGCCGTGCGCGCCGCGCGGCTCGCCCTCGACCTCGCCTGCCGGGGCGGCGGTGACCGGATCGCCAGGGTGCGCGTCCGCGCGTTGATCGCCCTGTGCTCGGAACTCCTCGCCGCGGGGCGGGCCTGCGACGCGGAGGACGTCGCGTCCGCGCTCGGCGACGAGGTCGCCGACCTGGGCTGCGACCGGCTCCTCATCTCGTCCTGGTGGGTGCGCGCGCGGGTCCTCGACCGGCTCGGCGACCGGGCGGGAGCCGCCGCGTGCATGGACCGGGCGCTCGTCCTGGCCGAGGCCTTCACCGGCGACCACGCCTTCCGCCTGCGCGTCCGGCTGGCGTGGGCCGCCATCGGCCTGCGCGCGGCGGACCCCGACCTCGACCGGATCGAGGAACTGCTGGACGAGGTCGGGTCCGCGCCGTTCGGCAGACCGGCCGAGGTGGTCGCCCAGGCCGCGGCGCTGCGGGCCGAGGTCCTGCTGCGCCACGGGGAACTGGACGGCTGCGAGCGGTTCGCCCGGCAGGCGCTGGCCGCGGACGACCTCGGCCAGGAGGACCGGCTGCGCTGCGCGCTGCTGCTGGTGCGGGTGGCGGACGAGTCCGACGACGCGGGCCTGGAGGCTCGGGAGCTGCTGGTGGAGCTGCTGGCCGACGTCGCCCCCGAGACGGTCGACCCGGTGCTCTGGCGGGACGTCGCGCGGGTGGCGCTGCGGCAGCGCTGACGCCGCACCGCGCCGTTTTCCGCGCTCCAGCATCGCCGCACCGCCGCTCAGCTCTTCGGACGCGCCCCGCGCACGTCCGACCGGAGCATGACACATGGGAGTCATGCTTTTCATCACCCAGTTATGCCGCACTTCGATGGGCAAATGACCCAACCCCGCTGGTCGGGTGGTCGGGGACAAGCCGCTGTCCGGGCGACGACCTCGGGGATGACCCGGCGTTGTCATCGCGGGGTCAACCGACCGGTTCGGGCTGGGGGTCGACGGCGTCCGGGTCGAGGTCGATCCACCACACCACGGCGCCCGCGCGACCGTGCACCCCGAGGGTGCGGTAGATCCGCTGGAGGTGGTTCTGGATGGTCTTGGGGGACAGGTCGAGCCGCCCCGCGATGGCGTTGGTGTTCGCGCCCGCCACGACGAGCTGGAGCACCTCGATGCCGCGCCGGGTCAGTCCCGCGCGCAGCGCCCGCGCGATCCGGCTGTTCGTCCGCTCCGCCGTCGCGGTGGTGGGGCGCAAGGGTTTCGGGCTGTTCGGGGCGAAGCTGAGCCGCGCCAGCCCGGCCGTCAGGTCGTGCTCCCGCAGCCGCAGCAGGTCCCGGCCGTCCTGCTGCTCCCGCAGCCGGTGCTGCTCCAGTTGCGCGCGGGCGTGCCTCAGCGCGGGCCCGAGCTGGCCCGCCCGCTCGTAGGCCGCGCTCAACGCCCCGTGCGCCCGCACGGCCACCCCGCGCGCCAGGCTGCCCACGGCCAGCTCGGCCGCGCGGTGCAGCCGGGCGATCTGCTCGCCGACCCGGTCGCGGGCGCCGCTGACCCTCGCCTGCGCCAGCAGCAGTTCGGCCTGCAGGACCGGCCGGTCGTGCCCGACCAGCAGGTCCTCGGCCCTGCGGCACGACCGGCGGGCGCGTTCCACCTCGCCGAGGTCGAGCCGGACGTGGGCGAGCAGCACCGTGACGCGCGCCAGCCGCACGCCGTCGTCGACCTGCTTCCACCGGTCCCGCACGAGCGCGCACAGCGCTTCGGCACGCCGCAGGTCCCGCTCGTGCGCGCCGGGGCCGCGCAGCACCCTGGCCTGTTCGAACAGGATGGAGCCGATCAGTTCGGCGTCGCCGCCCACCTCGGCCAGCCCGAGGGCCCGCGCCAGCGAGCGCAGCGACCGTTCGGGCGAGTCCAGCCGCAGCTCCACGAGCGCGCGGGACAGGCCGCACCGGGACTGGAGCCGCACGCGCCGGTTCGCCACGGCGATCCCCTGCACGTGGTCGACGGCGTCCAGCGCCTCGGCCAGCAGACCGCGCTGCCCCAGCGCGACGGACTGGGCGAGCACGCTCTCCGCGACACCCTCGGCGTCCTCCAGCCAGGCGTACGTGGCAAGCGCTTTCTCGGCGAACTCCACCGCGTCGCCCGAGCGGTCCTCGTCGAGCGCGATGCGCGCCTCCCGCAGGTTCACCGAGGCGTTCACCCGTGGATCGCCCGCCTCTTCCGCACGAGGCAAAGGAATCGTCATCCGCCCGCCAATACCACTCCGGTTTCGCCCTCAGACAGGATACGGAGGCAGGTCCCGCTTGAGCACCTTGCCGGTCGCGTTGCGCGGCAGCGCCTCCAGGAAGACGACGTCGCGCGGTACGGAGAACCTGGCCAGGTGCGTCCGAACGTGGTCGCGCACGGCGTCCTCGTCGAGCGCCCCCGGTTCGGCGCACACCACGTACGCCGCCAGCCGCTGGCCGAACTCGTCGTCCGGCACACCGACCACCGCGGCCTCCCGCACCTGCTCCAGGCCCGCGAGCAGTGCCTCCACCTCGGCCGGGTAGACGTTCTCGCCCCCGGACACGATCATCTCGTCGTCCCGGCCCGCCACGAACAGCAGCCCGTCCTCGTCGCGGTACCCGACGTCGCCGGTGGCCATGAGCCCGTCGCGGACCTCCTTGCCCGTGCCGTTGGTGTAGCCGTCGAACAGCATCTCGTTGGCGACGAAGATCCGGCCGGTCCCCCCCGGCGGCAGCGGGACCCCGTCGTCGTCCAGGATCGCCAGCCGGGTGCCGCGCGGCGGTCGCCCGACGGTGCGGGGGTGGCTCGCCAGCTCCTCGGGCGTCGCGATGCTGACCCACGACACCTCGGTCGAGCCGTAGAGGTTGTACAGGACGGGGCCGAACCCGCTCAGGCACCGCTCCACCACCGACGGCGGCAGCGCCGATCCGCTCGACGCGATCACCCGCAGGCTCGGCACGTCCCGGTCGGACAGCTCCAGGACCCGTTGCAGCATCACGGGAACGACGAACACCGCGCCGCACCGCCGGTCCCGCACGTCGGCGAGCAGGACCTCGGGGTCGAACCTGCGCCGCAGCACCAGCGTCGCGCCGAGGACCAGACCGATCTGGAACGCCGCCAGCCCCCACGTGTGGAACAGCGGCGCGGGCACGGCCATGGTCTCCCCCTCCCGCAAGGGGATCCGCGACAGCAGCGCGGCGGCGGGGGACAGGCCGGCGGGCTCCGGGCGTCGGGCACCCTTCGGCGCACCGGTCGTGCCGGAGGTGAGCACGACGAGCCTGCCGCGCGGCGGCCTCCTCGGCGGCGGGGTCCTCGCCCCCTCGGAGATCAGCTCGGCCACGTCGGTGACCCGCTCCACGTCCGGCGGCAGGTCGGTGAACTCCTCGTCCGCCACCACGATCGCGACCTCCTGCTCCCGCAGGACGGTGGCGATCTGGGTCCCGCTCAGACCGGTGTTGAGCAGCACGGCGTGCGCGCCGATCTTGGCGCACGCCACCACGGTCTCCACGAAACCGCGGTGGTTGCGGCACAGCACGGCGACCTTGCCGCCCGCCCGCACCCCGCGTCCGGTGAAACCGTTGGCCAGCCTGGTGGTGCGCTCGTCCACCTCGGCGAACGTCAGCACCCCGTCGTCGTCGACGATCGCGGCCCGGTCGGGGTGCCGGGCCGCGCCCATCGCGTAGCCCCACGCCACCGTGATGTCCCACCGCGCGTACCCGGCCAGCACGCCGAGCAGCCGGTCCGGCCGCATCGGCCGCACGACGCCCGCGCGCACCAGCGTGACCAGGTCGCGCACCGGCTTCACCGCAGACCCCGCAGCACCAGGCGGGTGACCCCCGCGGCGACCGACGCGAGCGGCGGTGTCGAGTCCTCCGGGAACACCCGGAAGGCCAGGTGCGCCAACGCCCTCGTCGTCCTCGGCGCCACCCGGCGGGCCAGGTCCGCGACCACGCCGAACGGCGGGTTGACCTCCTCCGGCTTCTCCACCAGCGCCCGCACCACCAGGTCGGCCGCCTTCTCCGGCGTGAGCGCGGGCAGTGCCTCGTACGCCTTGGTCGGGCCGATCATCGGCGTGCGCACGAGCGGCATCCGCACCGACGTGAAGGTGACGCCGTCCGCGACCAGTTCGGCCCCGGCGACCCGGCTGACCGCCTCAAGCGCCGCCTTCGACCCGAGGTACGCGGAGAAGCGCGGGGTGTGGACCTGCACGCCCACCGTGGACACGTTCACGACGTGCCCGCCGCGGCGTTCGGTCATGTGCGGCAGCAGCCCGAGGATCAGCCGCAGGGGCGCGAAGTAGTTCAGCGCCATCGTGCGCTCGTAGTCGTGCACCCGGTCGACCGACCGGAGCACCGAGCGGCGGATCGACTTGCCCGCGTTGTTCACCAGCGCGTCGACGCCCTCGTGCTCGGCGAGCACCTGCTTCACCAGCGCGTCCACCGCGTCGCCGTCGGTGAGGTCGCACGGGTAGGCGAACGCCGTGCCCCCGCCTGCGTGGACCTCGGCCACGACCTCCTCCAGCTCGTCGGCGCGGCGGGCCACCAGCAGCGGGACCGCGCCGCGCCGGGCGACGGCGAGCGCGGTGGCCCGCCCGATGCCCGAGGACGCCCCGGTGATCAGCACCGTGCGGCCCGCGAGCGCCGGGCCCCTGGCCGCGCGGTCCGGGTCGAGGTGCCGCCGCCAGTAGTGCCACAGGCTCTTCGCGTAGGTGTCGAACGCGGGCGGCTCCAGCCCGGTGACCGCGCGGGTCGCCGTCGAGTCGAAGTCCGCGGACGTGGTCAGGTGCGGCAGGACGGCGGCCGGGACCCCCAGCTCGGCCAGCACGGCCGTGCCGATCGCGCCCGTCCTCGTGGGCAGCGGGACGGGCGTGGTGAGCGCGATCCTCGGCGCGCCCGCGGCCCGCGCCAGCGCGTTGTAGACCTCGGTGACGGGCTGCGGCTCCGGCGCCGTGAGGTGGAAGGTGCTGCCGGGCTCGACGTCGGCGTGGACCAGCCGGTCCAGCGCGGCGACGACGAAGTCGACCGGCACCAGGTTGGTCGCGCCCGCGTTCGGACCGAGCAGCGGCAGCCACGCCGGGGCGTGCGCGACGGCGGCCAGCGCGGAGAAGAAGTAGTACGGGCCGTCGACCTTGTCGATCTCACCGGTCCGCGAGTCGCCCACCACCGCGCCCGGCCGGTAGACCCGCCACGGCACGGCCTGCTCGCGGACGATCTTCTCGGCCTCGAACTTCGTCGCGTGGTACGGCGAGCCGAAGCTCTGTCCGAGGTCGAGGTCCGCCTCGGTGAAGCGGCCCCGGTGGTCGCCCGCCACGGCGATCGACGACACGTGGTGCAGCAGACCCGCTCCGACCCGCGCGGCGTACTCCGCCACCGTCCGGGTGCCGTCCACGTTGGCCGCCGCGTGGGCCTCCGGCGACGCCGTGAGGTCGTAGAGCGCGCCGAGGTGCACCACGTGGTCGACGTGCGGCCCGTCGATCGGCGCGGTCAGGTCGCCGACGACCTCGGTCAGCTTCGGGTGGTCGGGGAGCTTGCCCGCCGAAGGTGGTCTGACCAGTGCGAACACCCGTTCGCACGCCGGGCGGGCGAGCAGCGTGGCGACGAGCCGCCGACCGAGGAAACCCGTCGCTCCGGTCACGAAGTAGGTGGTCACGGAACCGATACTCGCATTACCTACCCGCGAGTAGGAAGAGGTGGGCCGGATTTCACCCCCGCAGCGGCACCTCCAGGACCTGGCCGGGCCAGTCGCCCTCCACGGTGAAGGTCGCGGTCGGCGTGAAGCCGTTCGACACGTAGTACGCGACCAGCGCGCCACCCCCGCCCGCGTAGCAGTCGACCCGCACCCGGTCCGCGTTCCGGCGCACGGCCTCGGCCCGCGCGTGCTCCAGCAGCAGCCGTCCGGCGCCGGGGCGGCGACGGCTGCCGACCAGCGCGGTCACGTACACCTCCGGCCCGACGGCGGGCGGCGCGTACTCCGGCGCGGGCCCGATCGCCAGCGCTCCGACGGTCTCGCCGCCGAGTTCGGCGACGTGCAGGTCGTCCGTCCAGGATTCGAGCTCCCCGACCCTCTTCGGGTTGGTCGAGAACGGTCGCGAACCCCACTGCCCGGCCCGCCCCCGTGACACCAGCCAGCGCACGGCCTCGTCCAGCAGGCCGAGCACCGCTCCGACGTCCGACGGGCCGCCGGGACGGACGATCACGCCTCCTGCGCGCCGGAGGCGTTGACCACGGCGTCGCGCAGCGCGGCACGCAGTCGTCCGACCTCCAGCGGCGTCAGCACCGCCGCCTCACCGGGCGGCACGGTCACCACCACGTGCCCCTGGCTGACGAACACGGTCATGTCGCGTCTGCGGGATGCGATGTCGCGGCAGGTGATCTGCCATTCCTTGCCAGTGCTCACGGCCCCCAACCTCCTGATGTCTCGTCACGGGTGCTCGGACCAATCCGGGCGCTCGCGGGGGTGAGACGCACGCGGATTGGTGGCGTGACGGGACACGAACGGAAATGTTCGTGCTTCCCGGTCGGCGACCGTGCCGAGCGGGGACAGCGTCGCATGAAGCTCTCATTGAGTCACCTGGATGGTGGAAAAATGCCGAAATCGCAACAGATTGTGACCACTTTCCCGGAAAAGTCGATCTTGACTAGGCTGTTCGGTGGTATTCCATGCCAACAAAAGGCCCATTTGGCCGCAGGTGGTGTCTCATATCGATCATCGGATGACTGACGGTAGTTGCTCGGTGAATTACCTGCTGAAGCGGCCATTCATCGGGCCTCTGTGCATTTCTGTTCGGTCCAGTTCGGATTTCTTTCCCTCTATCACCCGAACGTGGGGGCCGAACGGCGCTGTCACACTGGTCGGCGATCCGGGAGGTGTGATGTCCGAGCCGATCACGGCCGTGCTGGTGCGGGCCGCCGAGTTCACCGCCTCCGGCAGACCGCGCCAGGCGATCGACCTGCTCCGCCCCGCGGTGGCCGCCCACCCCCACCACGCCGAGGCGTGGTGCAGGCTGGCCGCCGCCCACCTGGACGCGGGCGAACCCGATCCCGCCCTCCTCGCGGCCAAGCGCGCACTGGTCCTGGACGGCGACCAGGCGTGGGCCCAGCGCCTGGCCGCCCTGTCGCTCAGCGAACTCGGCAGGCAGGCCGAGGCCGTCGTCGCCGCCCGCGAGTCGGTGCGCCGCAAGCCGGCGGACTGGCGCTGCCAGGTGGTGCTCTCCGAGGTGCTGGCCGTCGACCCCGCCACCCGCGCCGAGGCCGTCGAGGTCGCCAGGCACGCCACCGGCCTCGCCCCCACCGAGGCCCGCGCGTTCCAGGTCCTGGGCGACGCCGCCCTCCGCGTCCGGGACTGGGGCGGTGCCGAGTGGGCCTACCGCGCCGCCCTGCGCCTCGACCCGACCGACGAGGACGTCCGCGCCAACCTGGCGACCGTGCGCCGCCGCAGGGGCACCCCGAAACCCGCGAACGCCCCGAAACCCGCGGCAGCCCCGCCCACGCCCGACGCGCTGGCCGCCGCGCAGGCGCTGGGGTGGCAGGCGCTGACCCGCGTCGCCGCCGTCCTGGTCGCGGGCGAGCTGCTCCTGCTGCTCTCCGGGATGCCGAGCCCGTCGCCCCTGCTCGGCTGGTTCTCCGGCCTGCTGGTCGTGGTGTCGCTCGGCCTGCTGGCCAAGGCCGTGCTGTTCGCGGGCAGGGGCAGGAGGAGGACGGTCCTGCGGGTCCCGCGCCACCGGCCGAAGCTGGCGCTCGTGCTGGGCCTGTTCGGGGTGTCCCTGCTGCTGCTGGTCGCGTGGACGATCGCGGTGGCGTTCGGCGCGACCACCCTCCAGCCGGTGGTGTTCGCCTGGATCACCGCGCTGGCGGGCGGCGCCGTCGTGGTGCTGGGCGGCCACCACCGCTGAGGGCGGGTGCCGCCGTTTCCGGACGTCCGCCCTCCGCGCGGGTCTGTAGCCTGTGAACCGAGGGAGGACCATGACGAGGCGCGCGCTGCTGGCGGTCCTGGCGTTGATCGCCGGGTTCGCGGTGTCCGCCCTGCCCCGGTCCGACCAGCCCGACCAGCACACCACCGCGGTGACCGCGCTGGTCCAAGCGGTCCACCTCCCCGGTGCCACCACCCGCTCCAACCCCGCGAACGTCCAGCAGCAGGGCTTCATCGGGCACGCCCCGGTCGACCTGACCCACCGCGCCCGGCCGGTCCCGCTGCGCGTGCTGATGGACGTCGCCCAGCGCGTCCACCGCGCACCGGAAACGATCAGCAGCACCCCGCTGGGCGACCGCGCCCCGCCCCCGACCTCCGCGTAGTAGAGCCGACCCCACCCGCTCCTGCCCGGAGGTACCCCTTCATGCCGCGCACCCCCGCGCGGCGAGAACTGCTCGTCCGAGGGCTCGTGTCCCTCGGCGTTCTCGCCGCGTCCGCTTACCTGCTGCTCACCAGCCAGCCCCAGCTCGGTCTCGACCTGCGGGGTGGCACCCAGATCGTCCTGGAGACCAGGGACTCACCCACCACGAAGGCCGACGGCGAGGCCACCGACCGCTCCCTGGAGGTCCTGCGCCGCCGCGTGGACGAGCTGGGCGTGGCCGAACCGGTGCTCGCCAGGTCCGGCGAACGCCGCATCCTCGTCGAACTGCCGGGTGTGCAGGACCCGGCCGAAGCCCTGGAGGTGCTGGGCCGCACGGCTCAGCTCGCCGTGCACCCGGTCGTCGGGGCAGGTCAGCAGCCCGCCGAGAACCAGATCGCGCTGTCCAGCCCGGAGGGCGTGCCCCTCCTGCTCGGCCCCGCGGTCATGACCGGTGAGGGGATCAAGGGCGCGCAGTCGTCGGTGAGCCAGCGCGGTGCCGGGTACGAGGTGTCGATCGACTTCGGCGGGGACGCGCCGGGGGTCTGGCAGCGGGTGACGGCGGCGGCCGCGTGCGAGCCGCCGGGAGCGCCGACCCGGCAGATCGCGTTCGTGCTGGACAACAAGATCGTGTCGTCGCCGCAGGTGGGGACCGACGTCCAGTGCGGCACCGGGATCATGGGCGGTTCGACGCAGATCACCGGGTCGTTCACCCAGTCCGAGGCCGCCGAACTGGCGCTGGTCGTGCGGTCCGGCGCGCTGCCGGTGCCCGTCGAGGTGATCGAGCAGCGCACGGTCGGCGCGACCCTCGGCGCGGAGGCCATCGAGGCCAGCTCGTGGGCGGCCATCATCGGCATCTCGCTGACCGGGCTGTTCCTGATCGTGGTCTACCGGCTGGCCGGGCTGCTCGCCGTGGCGGCGCTCGTCGGGTACGCGGCCGTCGCCTACGCGTCGCTGCTCGCCGTCGGGGCCACGCTGACGCTGCCGGGCCTGGCCGGGTTCGTGCTGGCGATCGGCATGGCGGTCGACGCGAACGTCCTGGTGTTCGAACGGGCCCGCGAGGAGTACGCCAAGGGCGTTCGGGGTGGACGCCTGCTGAAGTCCGTGCAGGGCGGGTTCCGCGGGGCGCTGAGCGCGGTCGCCGATTCCAACATCACGACGCTGCTGGCGGCGGGCCTGCTGTTCTGGCTGGCGACCGGGCCGGTCAAGGGCTTCGGGGTGACGCTGTCGATCGGTGTGCTGGCGTCGATGTTCAGCGCGCTGGTCCTCAGCCGGGTGCTGCTGGAACTGGTGCTGGGCAGCGGGTTCGTCGAACGCAGGCCCGCGCTGAGCGGCCTGCACACCCTGGGCGGGGTGCGGACCTGGCTGGTCGAGCACGGCGGGCAGCTCTTCCGCCGTCCCGTCCGGTGGCTGCTGGCGGCGGTCGCCGTGGCCGCGCTGTGCCTGTCCGGCCTGGCCGTCCGCGGGCTCGACCTCGGTGTCGAGTTCACCGGCGGGCGGATGCTCGACTTCACCGCGGACCAGGCCGTCGACCCCGGCCGGGTGCGCACCGCCCTCGCGGACGCGGGCTTCGCCGACGCCGTCGTGGCCACCTCCGGCGAGAACGGCGTGTCCGTGCGGACCGGGCCGATCGACGAGGCCACGTCGGCCAGGCTCGGCACCGTCGTGGCGGGCGCGACCGGTGGCGCCGAGCAGGTCGCCAACGAGCTGATCGGCCCCAGCCTCGGTTCGGAACTGC
The DNA here is from genome assembly GCF_057122925.1 of Umezawaea sp. Lineage (NCBI taxonomy): Bacteria > Bacillati > Actinomycetota > Actinomycetes > Pseudonocardiales > Pseudonocardiaceae > Umezawaea > Umezawaea sp. The sequence goes on from NZ_DBNGPQ010000056.1 coordinate 30,079, forward strand.
GGCGCAACGCCCTGATCGCGCTGGCCATCGCCATCGCGGCGCAGCTCGGCTACCTGGCGATCCGGTTCGACTGGCGGCTCGGCGTCGCCACGGTCGTCGCGCTGGTCACCGACGTCGTGGTGCTGGTCGGTCTGTTCGGCTGGCTCGGCAAGACCGCCGACGGCGTGTTCCTCGCGGCGCTGCTGACCGTGATCGGCTACTCGGTCAACGACTCGGTGGTGGTGTTCGACCGGGTCCGGGAACTCGCGCGGTCGCGGGGGAAGCGGACCTACGCCGAGGTGGTCAGCTCGGCGGTCCTGCAAACCGTGCCGCGCACGGTGAACACCGGCATCGGCGTGCTGTTCGTGCTCGCCGCGCTGCTGGTGCTCGGTGACGGGTCGCTGGCCGACTTCGCGACCGCGCTGCTGATCGGCCTGGTCGCGGGCACGGCGTCGACCGTGCTGACCGCCGCGCCGGTCGCGATCGCCCTGGAGAAGAGGTACCCCGGCACGCGGCGCGCCACGCCCGAGCGCGCCACGCCGAAGACCCGCACCGGCACCGGCGCGGTCGTCTGATCCGGCGACCGGCCGCACGGGCTCCCCGCGCGGCCGGTCGCACCGGGTGGACGTGCCGCGCGGCGTGCCCGGACGGATGGGGCCACGCCGGCAGGTGGCTCGGTCCGCGCGCACCGTCGGCGGCGGCGCCTTGAGCCGGTGGAGCGGGATTCAGCAGGTGCCCCGGTGCCGTCCAGCGGCGACCGGACGCGTCGTGCGGTAGACCGGGTGCTTGCACCCCCGGACGATGACAACGAGCATGATCGGGTCGCCGAGGACCTGGCGACCTCGAATGCCAGGCCGAGGGCCGGTGGGCGGCCTGAGCGGATGGAGAGGCACAACATGACTGGTACGTTCGGCGCCTATCAGAACGAGATCTACCTCCAGGGCCTCGCGGGCGCGGTGCCGCCGTTCACGACGGACCCGGAGGCGCTGGAGGCCTCCGCGCGCGAACGCCTCGGACCGGGGCCGTTCTGGTACGTGGCGGGTGGCGCGGGGTCCGGTGCCACGACGGCGGCGAACCGGCAGGCGTTCGACGACTGGCGGATCGTGCCGCGGATGCTGACCGACGCGACGACCCGGCACCTCGGCACGACCGTGCTCGGCACGACGATGCCCGCCCCGGTGCTGCTCGCGCCCGTCGGCGTGCAGTCGATCCTGCACCCGGACGGCGAGCTGGCGACGGCCCGCGCCGCCGCCGAACTGGGTGTGCCGATGATCCTGTCGACCGCGTCGTCGCACACGCTGGAGGACGTCGCCGAGGCCGGTGGCGACGCCCCGCGCTGGTTCCAGCTCTACTGGCCGAACGACCCCGAGGTCTGCCTGAGCATCCTCGACCGCGCCAGGAAGGCGGGGTTCACGGCGCTCGTCGTCACCCTGGACACGTGGACGCTCGCGTGGCGGCCGCACGACCTCGACCACGCCTACCTGCCGTTCCTGCGCGCGGTCGGCACCGCGATCCCGTTCTCCGACCCGGCGTTCCGCGCTGGGCTGGAGAAGTCGCCGGAGGACGACCTGCCGATGGCGATCCTGCGCTGGGTGCACCTGTTCACCGGCGCCGACAGGTCGTGGGACCAGGTGGCGTTCCTGCGGGAGAACTGGGACGGGCCGATCCTGCTCAAGGGCATCCAGCACGTGGACGACGCGCGCAAGGCCGTCGACGCGGGCGTGGAGGGCATCGTGGTGTCGAACCACGGCGGCAGGCAGGTCGACGGCGCGGTCGCGTCGCTGGAGGTGCTGCCCGAGATCGCCGACGCGGTGGGCGAGCAGGTCGACGTGCTGTTCGACTCCGGCATCCGGACCGGCGCGGACATCGTGAAGGCCGTCGCGCTCGGGGCGAAGGCCGTGCTCGTCGGCAGGCCGTTCGCCTACGGGCTCGCGCACGGCGGCCAGGTCGGCGTGCGGCACGTGCTGCGCGGCCTGCTCGCCGACTTCGACCTCACCCTCGGCCTGTCCGGCCACCGCAGCCCGGCGGAGCTGAACCGGGACGCGCTGCGGGCCAGGCGCTGACGTCCGGTTCCCCCAGACCGCGGCGTGGTGCCGAACCCCGAGCAGCCCGCACGATCTCCGGAGCCGTCGCCCCACCTGGCACCACGCCCGCGTCCTGGAGCGGCTACCGGCCGAGGAGCACGCCCAGCGGCACGCCGGCCAGGTCCTTGACCTCGCGCGAGAGGTGCGCCTGGTCGGCGTAGCCGGTGCGGTGGGCGATCTCGGCGAACGGCACCCCCGACCACGCGAGGCCCACCGCCCGGTCGAAGCGCAGCACCCGTGCCAGCACCTTCGGGCCGTAGCCGAACGCGGCCAGCGACCGCCGGTGCAGCTGCCGGGCGCCGACGCCGAGCCGGTCCGCCACCTCCGGCACGCGGTGCTCCCGCAGCGCGGCCACGACGGCGGCCAGCGTCGGATCGGGCGGGGTCTCGCGCAGCCGGGCGCTCGCGACGTCCGCCAGCACGGCGCACGGGTCGGGGGCGGTGTGCAGCTCGTGCAGCAGCCGTTCGGTGCCCGGCCACAGCTCGGCGAGGGGCACGCGCAGGTCGCGCAGCACGTGGGCGGGCACGCCGAACGCCGACGGACCGACACCGGGCTTGAACCGCACCGCGAACACCGTGCCCGGCCGCTGCTCGCCCACCTTCGCCGAGGTGTCCGGGCCCGCCACGAACAGCTCGCCGGTGTCGCGGGAGAAGATGATGTCCGTGCAGCCGTCCGGCACGACCCGGCTGACACCCGACCCGGACGACGTCTTCGTCCAGACCAGTCCGCGACCGCCGAACGCGGGCCGTTCCTCGTAGCTCACGGTCTGACCAGGGTCGCTCTCGCGATGCCCGGCTCGCGGCCGAGCCGCGCCTGCACCACGCCGCCGGGACGCCACACGCCACTGCCGCCGAACGTGTCGTGGCCGCCGGTCCGCCCCGTGTACTGGGCCAGCACGACCCACATGCCCAGTTCCGCCGCGGAGGTCGCCTGCTCGACCAGGCGCTGCTCGGTGCCCTCCTCGAACAGGGCGCTCACCAGGTACGCGTCCGCACCGCCCGCGCGCACGGCCTCCGCGTGCTCCGGCACGGCGGCGTCGTAGCAGACGGCGAGGCCGAGCCGCCAGTCGTCGACCTCCAGCACCAGGTGGTGGTCACCCGCGACGAACAGCTCCCGCTCCCCGCCGTGCAGGTGCTTCTTGCCGTAGTGGCCCAGCACCTCGCCGGTCGGTCCGACGACCAGCGTCGCCACCAGCACACCGTCCGACGTGGACAGCGGAGCACCGACGAGCGCGTACACCTCGTCGGTGCGGCACGCGTCGCGGACCGGGTCGAGCCGCCCGTCCTCGTCGGTGATCGGGGACAGCGGGTCCAGCTCGTACCCGGTGAGCGAGAGCTCGGGGAACACGCACACGTCCGAGGCGGCTTCGGCGATCAGCCGCGCGTGCTCGACGGCGTTGCCCGCGACGTCGAGCGCGAGCGGAGTGGTCTGGATCGCCGCTACCCGCATGGCGACACGGTAGCGGTGACGGGTGGCGGGCCGCTCGGCAAGAAGCGGCCCGCCACCCGCTCGTCAGGTGCCGAACCGCACCCAGTTCACGCTCACGTACGGCGCGGGCTGCCCGCTGGTGAAGGTGATGTGGACGTCGTGCGTGCCGGTCACGCCGGACATGTTCGCCGGGATGGTGCGCCAGCTCTGCCAGCCGCCGGTGTTGCCCACCGCGAAGCTGCCGAGCACGGTGCCGGTGGGGCTGCCCAGCCTCGCCTCGACCAGCCCGCTGATCCCGCCGCCCGCCCCGGACGCCACCCTGGCCGTGAACTGCGTGGCCGTGGTGCCGCCGAACCGGACGCCGGAGAAGCGCAGCGAGCCGCCGTTGGAGATCTGGCCGACGTCCTGGCCGCCGCCGGTGTCGGAGGTCGTCTCGATCGTGCCGCCGCTGCGGGAGGTCGCGCTCTCGGCCTGCATCTGGCTGTAGGCGTCGAACCCGCTGCCGCCCGGCGGGGTCGTCGTCGTGGTGGTCGGGGGTGTCGTGCCGCCCGCGGTGTAGACGGCGACGTAGTCCACGACCATCGAGTGGCCGGGAACCGTCGCGGCCGTGGGGGTCGGGCCCGCGAGGGCGTCGGGGAACGCGCCGCCCACCGCGAGGTTCAGCAGGATGAAGTAGCCGGCGTGGTTGGTCATGTTCGCCCACGTGTCGGCGGGCAGCTGGTTCTGCGAGACGCTGTGGAACTGCTGGCCGTCCACGTACCAGCGGAACGCCTGCGGGCTGGTGCTCTGGTCCCACTCGAACCGGTAGGTGTGGAACGCCGACTGGCAGCTCGATCCGGGGCACGTGCGGCTGGCGCCGAGGCCGGTGGTCTCGTTGCACGGACCACCGGGGTTCACGCCGCAGTGCAGGACGCCCCAGACGGAGTTGATCCCGTTGACGTTCTCCATGATGTCGAACTCGCCGATGCCGGGCCAGTTCCAGTAGTTGCCGCGGTAGGGCGCTCCCAGCGCCCAGAACGCGGGCCAGTAGCCCAGGGCCGCGTTGCCGGTGACGTTCGGCATCTGGATGCGGCCCTCGATGGCGAGCTTTCCGCCCGACGGCGGCCGGAAGTTCGCGCGCTGGGTCTCGATGCGGGCCGACGTCCAGTTGTTGGCGCCGTCGCGCAGGGCCGTGATGCGGAGGTTCCCGGCGCCGTCGAGCTTCAGGTTGTTGGGGCTGTTCGTGTAGTTCTGGACCTCACCGGTGCCCCAGTTGGCGGGCCCGCCGGGGTAGGAGTGCCCGAGGTCGACGATCCAGTTCGCCGACGAGGGCGGGGAACCGCTGGTGCCGTTGAAGTCGTCGCCCCACGCGAGGGTCCAGCCGGGTGGCGTCGTGGGGATGGAGGCGTTGGCCGTGGCGACCAGCGTGATCGGGATCGCGGCGAGCAGCGCCGCCGCGACGGCCAGGAGCCGTTGTCGACGGCTGGTGGGGAGCTCCATGCGCGGGTGACCTCCTTGTCACTCGGGTGTGGTGCTGACTAACATGAGAGCGCTCTCACACATGGTGTGCAAGCAGCCGAACAGCGCAACGGCTACTTGGCGTCCGCGTAGCTCGTGATCGCGACGGCCTTGAGCGGGAACCGGACCGGGGTGTCGCCGAACACCAGCCGCGACGCCTCCGCGCCCGCCGCCGTGACCTCCTCGCGCACCACCTCGGCCACCTCCGCCGGGCAGTGCACCAGCACCTCGTCGTGCACGAAGAACACCAGGTGGGCGCCGGGCGCCCGCTGGTGCAGCCTGCGCCGCAGGGCCCCCAGCAGCGCGGCCGTCCAGTCCGCCGCGCTGGCCTGCACGACGAAGTTCCTGGTGAACCGGCCCCAGTCGCGCGTGGCCCTCCTGGACCGCCGCTGCGCGTCCTCGTCGCCGTCGGTGTTCCCGGTCAGCTCGTGCCACGCCTCCGACGGCGTCGGGCTCGTCCGGCCCAGTCGCGAGCGGACCATCCGGCCCTGCTCACCCGCCTGCGCGGCGGCCTCGACGTACCCCACCGCGTCCGGGAACCGGCGCCGCAGCACCGCCAGCAGCGACCCGGCCTCCCCGCTCGTGCCGCCGTACATCGCCGACAGCATCGCGATCTTCGCCCGCCCCCGGTCGCCGTCGAACGCGTCGCCAGCCAGGTTCGTGTACAGGTCGTCGTCGCCCGCCACCTCGGCCAGCTTCCGGTCGTTCGACAGCGCGGCCAGCACCCGCGGTTCCAGCTGCGCCGCGTCCGCGGCCACCAGCAGCCAGCCGGGATCGGCGCGGACCGCCGTGCGCAGCGTGCGGGGGAGTTGCAGCGCCGCGCCGCCGTTCGTCGCCCACCGCCCCGACACCACGCCGCCCACCACGTAGTCCGGCCGGAACCGCCCGTCGGCGACCCACTGCTCGATCCACGACCACCCGTGCGCCACGTACAGCCGCGCCAGCTCCTTGTACTCCATGATCGGCTCCACGGCGGGGTGGTCGATCTCCCTGACCACCCACGCGCGCGCCGACGGGATGGCGATGCCCTCCCGGCCGAACGCCTTCACGATGCTCGCCGGGTTGTCCGGGTTGATCGGCTTCCCGTGGAACGCCAGGGAGATCCGGTCCACGAGGTCGGCCAGCTTGCGCGGCTTGGCACCGGCTGGTGGACGGGGGCCGAGCAGCTCGACCAGCAGCTCCTCGTGCACGTCCACCCGCCACGGCAGGCCGAAGTGCGTCATCTCCGCGGCGGCCAGCGCGCTCGCGGACTCGGCGGCGACCAGCAGCCGCAGGCGGTCGGCGTGGCCGAGCGAGGCCAGCGTCCGCTGCTGCTCGACGTGGACGGCGACGACCGCGTCGAGCGGATCGGCACCCCCCGGCAGCGGCTCCCGCTCGGGTTCGAACAGGGTCGGCTGCTCGTCCTTCTTGCGCGGCCCGTGGTCCTCCGGCACGTCGAGGCCCTTGAGCCGGGCGACCGCCGCCGCGAGGTGCCGCGGCTCGCGGTGCCTGCCCCGGTAGGCCAGCAGCAGGCCCTCGACCAGCCACAGGTCGAGGCAGCGCTCCACCCGGACGCCCCGCGCCAGCAGCTCGGGGTACAGCTCCGCGGTGCTGGCCCAGATCCAGCGCGGGTGGAACTGCTCCTCGACCTCCGCCACGGTGCCGCTCAGGTCGGCGGTGGTCCTGGCGGGCCCTTCGGGCACGCCCGCGTCGGACAGCGGCCGCACGCGCCCGCTGTTCCCGCCCTCCGACACCACCGCCACCAGCACGTCGTGATTGTGCGCCAGGGGTCCGACAGTTCCCGCTCCCGCGGACGAGGTTCCGGCAGGTCTTGCCGCGGCCGAGCACCGCGACCCCCTGCGACACCGGGTGCTGGTGGAGCCCAGGGCGTGGTTGTGGGACGGCCGCTCCTGCGCCTCGGGACGGCCGTGGACGGAGACCACCACGCCCCCACGCCGGGATCTCGCGGCCGTCGTGGCTCGTGCAGCTCGACCAGCGCCAGGTCGTGGTCGCTGTTGCCGCGGAAGGCCGAGACGAGCAGCCACCGGCCGTCCGGCGACACGGACGCGGCGTGCGCGGCGTGCCGCGGGTGGCCTCGACCCGCCGGACCCGTCCGGCGACCAGGCGATCTGCCGGACCGCGTTGTGCCGGTGGTCCGTGAGCGTGCGCGTCCCGCCGCCGGAAACCGGTGTCACGTGGAGGTTGTGCTGCCCGTCGGGGTTGGCCGCGTAGGCGGCCAACCACCTGTCCGGCGGCAGCGCGGCGGCGGAGCGGACCCCTGCTTCGGCGCGAAGTCCCTGGAGTCAGCCGTCTTCTCCCCCCCGGAAGTGGAAGTAGGAGCGGGATCATCGAGGCCGAGACGTCGAACGGTGCGGTGCCGGGGCGGCGCTTGGACACCTGGCCGCGCTCGGTGCGCTCGGCCTCCTCGGCGGACCAGTGCCTGGCCGGCAGGCGCAGGTGGAACGAGCAGTTCGCGGGCGTGGTGCCGAACTCGGCCGCCGCCCCGGTCGCGGTCAGCGGGCCCTCCCGGGCGAGCAGTCCGCACGCGGGGCGGGTGGCTCAGCGCCCTCGGGTCTCGCGCGTCCGTGAGCCGCCGTCGGTCGAAGGACGTGTTTCGACAGTAGTGTTGCCGCACCGCGAGGGACGAGGCTGAAACCGGTGCTTGGTGCCAATGGCCCCGCGGGGGGAGTGCACTATGGCGCAGTGGATCGGAATCGCGGTACCTCCTACCGGCTCGACCCCCCGCTGAACGGCACGGCGGTGGTCGGCGCGGACACGGGGCCCGGTGGTCTGCTGGACGCGCGCAACGAGGTCGTGCCCTTCCACGGCCGGATCCGCGAACTCGCCGCGCTGGCCCGCTGGCGCGACGGCAGGGAGCGGATGGCGGCGCTGCTGCTGCACGGCGTGGCCGGGGTCGGGAAGACCAGGCTGGTCAACAAGTTCGTGGTCGAGAGCCGCGCCGCCGGGTGGACCGTGCTGCTGGCCCGCTACGGCGAGGTGGCCGCCGACCTGCGCCCCGCCACGACCGCCACCCGGCTGCTGGTGGTCGTGGACGACGCCGACCGGTGGCCGTGGGCCGACCTGCGGGACCTGCTGCGGGAACCGCGGCAGCGCACGTCCGCCGAGAGCCGGGTGCTGCTGGCGTCGCGGCTCACCGGGTGGTGGTGGTCGTCGACCCGGCAGCGCGGCGCGGACCTCGGGCACGTGATGACGGACCTGCCGCTGCTGGACCGGCCGGAGGAGCACGCCGAGCAGTACGCCCTGGCCGGTGCGCGGTTCGCCGCGACGCTGGGGGTGGAGCGGCCCCCGGCCGCGCTCGGGCACGCCGACAGCACGTTCGACGTGCACCTCGCCGCGCTCGCGCACGTGCTCGGCGCGGTGCCGGGGTCCGGTCGCTCCGACCTGGTGCGGCACCTGATGAGCCGGGGAGGGGTTCCCGTCGGATCGCCCCGGCTGACCGAGGACTTCCTGGCTGTCACCCTGCTGGACCACCGGATCGAGGCCGAGGTGTCCGCCACCGGGCTGGCCACCCTGGTGCAGGCCGCCCGGCGGTGGCCGCACCTGCGCAAGCGCGCCGAGGCCCTGTTCACCGCCGACCCCGAACTCGCCCGCTCGGTGAGCGCGTCCACGCTGCTGGCGCTGGTGGAGATGTCCTCGATCCCGGTGCTGCGCGCCATCGCGCCGCACGTGTTCGAGGAGCCCCGGCTGACCGGGGACGTGCTGCCCGCGGTGCTGACCCGGCGGCTGGTCGAGCACGCCGTCGCCGTCGGCGCGGACCGGTTGGAGCACGCCGAGCTGTACGGGATGCTGGCGGCCAGGGCCGCGCTGGCCTGCCTGCGGGACGAGGCGCTGGTGGCCTCGCACCGCGAGGTCGCGCTGTACCGGGAGCTGGCCGCCGCCGACCAGGCCGAGCACCGGTCCGCGCTGGCGGAGGCGTTGGGTGACCTGGGACTGCGGTACGTCGCCGTGCACGAGCCCGCCGAGGCCCTGATCGCCGCGCAGGAGTCGGTGGCGCTGTGCGAGGAGGTCGTGGCGGAGGACCCCGACAGCACGCCGCAGCTGGCCGCCGCGTTCGAGCAGCTCGCGCAGCGGTGCGCGGCGCTGGGGCTGCGCGAGGACGCCGTGGAGGCCGTCGGCAAGGCCACCGTGCTCTACCAGCAGCTCGCGGAGGGCGGTCCGGGGCTGTTCCGGCTCGACTTCGCGAAGGCCGGGTACCAGCTCGCCGTTCGGCTGTTCGACGTGGGACGCACCTCCGAGGCCGCCCAGGTCGCCGATCGGGCGGTGGCGGCGTGGCGGCTGGTGGCCGAGGCCGATCCGAGGTTCGAGCCGGACTTCGCCCGCGCGCTGGCCCAGATGGGCACGGTGCTGCGCAGCAACGACCTGCGGGTCGAGGCCGTGGAGGTGGTCGAGGAGTCGATCGCGGTGCTGCGCAGGCTGGTCGCGGTGAACCCGAGGGGTTTCGAGTCCGACCTGGCCGTGGCGCTGGTGTCGTGCGGTTCGCTGCTGCTGGAGGCGGGCAGGCGGGACGACGCCGTCCGGCTCGCCGAGGAGGCGGTGGCCGTCCGCCGCCGGATCGCCCGGTCCGGGCTGCCGGGTGACCGGGCCTCGCTGGCCGGGGCGCTGTGCCACCTGGTGGCGACGTCCGGGCGGTTCGAGGACCGGCTGGCCGCCGCCGAGGAGGCCGTGCACCTGCTGCGGGACGTCGACGGGCACCGGGTCGACCTCGTGGTGGCGTGGGCGACGCTGGCCGGGGTGCTGCTGTACGACCGGCGCGACTACGAGGCCCACCGGGCCGTGGACGAGGTCCTGCTCCTGGTCCGGCGGCTGCCCCGGCAGGTGCTGGCCGCGGACGGGCCCCGGATCACCGGTGCGGTGGTGGTGCTGTCCGACGAGCTGACCGCCGTGCGGCACCACGGGAAGGTCGTGGAGCTGGCCGAGCAGGTGGTGGTGCTGTGGCGGGAACTGGGTGATCCCGCCGCGCACCTGTTCGCGTCGCACCGGCTGGTGGGGGCGCTGTCACGGGCTCGTCGCGGTGAGGAGGCCCGCGGGGTGGCGCACGCGGCGGTGGTGCTGTGGCACCTCTACCGGGCTCCGGACGACCTGCGGACCGACATGGGGTACGCGGAGGCGCTGTCGGCGTACGCCGGGCTCTGCGCCGAGACCGGGGTGGACCTCGAACGGGCGCTGGACGCGGCCCACCAGGCCGTGGTGGTGGCCCGCAGGGCCGACGGGTCGCCGGGCGGGCTGACCCGTGCGCTCGGGGCGGTCGACCTCGTGCTGGACGCCGCTTCGGCGTCCGCGACCGGTGGCGCTGATCGAGAGCTGTCGGACCGTCCCTCTACCTTCCGCGCGTGAACCCCGAGCGGGGGAGCTGGTTGGCTCCCCCGCGGACCCGTGGTCAGCCCGTGGTCACCAGCGACCGGAGGAAGAACGCCACGTTCGCCGGGCGCTCCGCCAGCCTGCGCATGAAGTAGCCGTACCACTCGTCGCCGTACGGGAGGTAGACGCGCATGGTGTTGCCCGCCGCCGCGATCCGCTTCTGCTCCTCCGGGCGGATGCCGTAGAGCATCTGGAACTCGTAGCTGTCGAGCGGTCGCGTCCCCGCCAGGTCACCGGCGATGGCGATGAGCCTCGGGTCGTGCGAGGCGACCATCGGGTAGCCCTCGCCCGCCATGAGCACCTTGAGGCAGCGCACGTAGGACAGGTCCACGTCGGCCTTGTCCTGGAACGCCACCGAGGCGGGCTCCTGGTAGGCGCCCTTGCACAGGCGCACCCGCGAGCCCGCGTGGGCGAGGTCCCGGCAGTCCTGCTCGGTGCGCTTGAGGTAGGCCTGGAGCACGGCGCCCACCCAGGGGAAGTCCACGCGCAGTTCGCGCAGGATCCCCAGGGTGGAGTCCGTGGTGGTGTGGTCCTCCATGTCCAGCGTGACGGTCGTGCCGACGGCCGCCGCCGCCTCGCTGATGCGCCTGGCGTTCTCCAGCGCGATCTTCTCGCCGACCACCGGCAGCGACTGGCCCACGGCGGAGAGCTTGACCGACACCTCGGCCCGGTCCGCGTGGCCCGCGTCGTCCAACCTGGACAGCAGCTCCAGGTAGGCCGCGACCGTGGCGTCCGCCTGGCCCGCGTCGAGGGTGTCCTCGCCGAGGTGGTCCAGGGTCACGAAGCGACCGTCGGAGACCAGCGAACCGGTCGCCCTGATCGCCGCGTCCACGTCCTCGCCCGCGATGAAGCGGTCCACGACCGGGCGGGTCAGGGGCGTGCTCTCCACCAGCCTGCGGGCTCCGGTGGAGCGCGCCGCGGCGAGGAGTGTGGAGCGGAGCATGGCGGTTCTCCCTCAGCCCTGGTGCGGGTGGCGGTACGAGGTCGGAGCCACGAAGGTCTCCTTGATGGACCGGGGGCTGACCCAGCGGAGCAGGTTGTGGATCGAGCCCGCCTTGTCGTTCGTGCCGGACGCCCGGCCGCCGCCGAACGGCTGCTGGCCGACGACCGCGCCGGTCGGCTTGTCGTTGACGTAGAAGTTGCCCGCCGCGAAGCGCAGCTCCCGCTGGGCGTGGGCGATGGCGCCGCGGTCGCGCGCGATGATGGAGCCGGTGAGGGCGTACGGGGACGCGCTCTCCATCTGCCGCAGCACCTTGTCGTAGTCGGCGTCGTCGTAGACGTGCACCGCGAGCACCGGGCCGAAGTACTCGGTGGTGAACACCTCGTGCGTCGGGTCGGTGCCGAGCAGGACCGTGGGCTGGACGAAGAAGCCGACGCCGTCATCGGCCGTGCCGCCCGCGACGACCTCCAGCGAGCTCGTGTCGCGGGCCGCGGCCAGGACGCCGGAGAGCTTGTCGAACGAGCGGCGGTCGATGACCGCGCCCATGAAGTTGTCGAAGTCCGTCACGTCGCCGACGGTCAGCGCGGCCACGTCCGCGAGGAACGCGTCCTTCATCCGGGCCCACACCGAGCGCGGCACGTAGGCGCGCGAGGCGGCGGAGCACTTCTGGCCCTGGTACTCGAACGCGCCGCGGACCAGCGCGGTGCGCAGCACGTCGACGTCGGCCGACGGGTGGGCGAGCACGAAGTCCTTGCCACCGGTCTCGCCGACGATCCGCGGGTAGCTCCGGTAGTTCGCGATGTTCGCGCCGACCTGGCCCCAGAGGTGCTGGAACGTCCTGGTGGAGCCGGTGAAGTGGATGCCGGCGAGGTCCGGGGACGCGAGCGCCACGTCGGACACGGCGATGCCGTCGCCGGGCAGGAGGTTGATGACGCCCGGCGGCAGGCCAGCCTCTTCGAGCAGGCGCATGGTGAGCTGCGCGGCGAAGTTCTGCGTCGGGGACGGCTTCCACAGCACCACGTTGCCCATCAGCGCGGGCGCGGTGGGCAGGTTGGCCGCGATGGCGGTGAAGTTGAACGGTGTGATCGCGTAGACGAAGCCCTCGAGCGGCCGGTGGTCGGTGCGGTTCCACACACCGGCGGAGCTGGTGGGCTGCTCGGCCAGCAGGGTGCGGCCGAAGGCGACGTTGTAGCGCCAGAAGTCGGCCAGCTCGCAGGCGGCGTCGATCTCGGCCTGGATGGCGGTCTTCGACTGGCCGAGCATGGTGGCGGCGTTGATCGTCGAACGCCACGGGCCGACGAGCAGGTCGGCCGCGCGCAGCAGGATCGCGGCGCGGTCGTCGTAGGACAGCGCCTGCCACGCGGGGGCGGCGGCGCGGGCCGCGGCGATGGCGGCCTCGGTGTCCTGGTGCGTCGCGCTGGTGAAGGTGCCGAGCACGGCGCGGTGGTTGTGCGGCTGCACGACGTCGAACCTCGGGCCGCCTCCCGCCCGCTGCTCGCCGCCGATGGTCAGGGTTCCCTCGAGCGGCTCCTTGACCAGCTCGACGAGCTTCGCCTGCAGTTCGGCGCGCTCCGGCGAACCGGGGGCGTACTGCAGGACCGGCTCGTTCACCGGCGACGGAACCCTGGTCACAGCGTCCACGAGCAGCTCCTCCACAACAGCGGGTGTCCCCTACAACGGTAGGACTCGGAGACCACCCGACCTTTGTACGACTGGCTAATATCGGGGTACCCATTTGGCTGAACGGACAAAGATGAGCCTCCAGGACGTGCTGATCGCGCTCGGTGACCCGCTGGTGGAACTCCAGGTCGCGCCCCGCGGGCTCGACGTGGACGTGCTGGACGTCGTGATCCTCGACCCGGACGACGTCCCGGACGTCCGGCCGGGCGACCTGGCGCTGGTCATCGGCGTGCGGGGCCGGGCGGCCGTGCCGCTGGTCCGCTCCGCGCGCCGGGCCGCCGCGGTGGTGGTGAAGTCCGACGGGGCGCTGTCGCCGCTGCTGCGGCAGGCCGCGCTGGACGCGGGGGTGGCGCTGGTCGCGGTCCGCCCCGAGGTCCGGTGGGAGCACCTGGAGTCGCTGGTCAGGGGCGTGCTGGTCAGCCCGTCGACCAACGGCGAGGTGCTCGGCGACCTGTTCGCGCTGGCCCAGACGATCGCCGCGCTGACCGGCGGGATCGTCAGCATCGAGGACACCTCCAGCCGGGTGCTCGCGTACTCGCGGTCCAGCGACGAGGTCGACGAGCTGCGCAGGCTGTCGATCCTGGGCAGGCAGGGCCCCGAGCCGTACCTGAAGATGCTCCGGGACTGGGGCGTCTACCAGCTGCTCCGGTCCGGCGAGGACGTCGTGCGCATCGACGAGCGCCCCGAACTCGGCATCCGGCGGCGCATCGCGATCGGCATCCACGCCGGGCCCACCCCGCTGGGCACGATCTGGGTCCAGGAGGGTGACGCGCCGCTGACCGAGCAGGCCGAACGGGCGCTGCTCGGCGCCGCCCGCGTGACCGCCCTGCACCTGGTCCAGCGGCGCAACGAGCCGACGGCGGCGTTCCGCGAGAACCTCCTCGCGTCGCTGCTGGACGGCCGGATGGACGCCGAGTCCGTGGCGGGCCAGATCGGCGCCGACCCCGGCAAGCCTGCCGCCGTGGTGGTGTTCGCCTCGCGGGACGAGTCCGCCGACCGGACCGAGGCCGAGTTGCGCCGCAACGAGCTGACCGGCCTGATCTCCGTGCACGCGGCGGCCTACCGGCGCAGCGCGCTCGTCACGCAGGCGGGCGCGCGCACCTACGTGCTGCTGCCCGACCTGCCGCCGGGGGCGCAGCTCCTCGCCCTGACCAGGGAGATCGTGGCCGCCGCGCACCAGCACGTCGGTCTCGGCGTCCGCGCCGCCGTCGGCTCCGCGGTGCCCACCCTGGACGAGGCGCGCGTGTCGCGGCAGGAGGCGGACCGCGTGCTCGACGCGATGGGGCGCGACCTGGACGTCGACGTGGCCACCCTGGACGACGTCCGGTCGCGCGTGCTCGTCAGCGAGACCCTCGCCCTGCTCGCCGAGCACCCCCGCATCCGCGACCCCAGACTGGCGAAGCTCGACGGCGACCTCGCGAGGTCCGTGCTCGCCTACCTCGACGCCTTCGGCGACGTCCGGTCGGCGGCGAAGCTCCTCCACGTCCATCCGAACACGCTCCGTTACCGCGTTCGGCGGGCGGCCGAGGTCTCCGGAATCGATCTGGACGACCCGTTGCAGCGCCTGTTCGCCCAACTGCAACTGAGGTTGGGCTGAGGTTCCCAACTGCTTTACCCGATTCGGACAACTCACCTCTACTCTGCGGAGTAGGGGAACATCGAAAGGAAACCGGGCTGTTGACCGTCGACGCGGCAGGCAAGCGGGGCAGCGACTTCGCTGAGCTATCCCGGACCATCAAGCAGGCGGGTCTCCTCGACCGCAGGATCGGGTACTACACCTTCCGGCTGGCGGGCAACGCGCTGGCGCTCGCGCTCGCCGTGACCGCCTTCGTGCTGGTCGGCAACTCGTGGTGGCAACTGGCCGTGGCGGTCGTCATGGGTGTGGTGTTCACCCAACTGGCCTTCACGGGCCACGACGCGGGCCACCGCCAGATCTTCCAGAGCAAGAAGGGCAACGACCTGGTCGGCCTGGTGCACGGCAACCTGCTCACCGGACTCAGCTACGGCTGGTGGATCGGCAAGCACAACCGCCACCACGCGAACCCGAACCACATCGACGAGGATCCGGACGTCGACATCTCGGTGCTCGCCTTCACCTCCGAGCAGTCGCTGACGAAGAAGGGGATCTTCCGCTTCATCACGAAGCACCAGGCGATCTTCTTCTTCCCGCTGCTCCTGCTCGAAGGTTTCAGCCTGCACGTCATCAGCGTGAACGCGATGGTGCGCCGCCAGGTCAAGGGCTGGGTCCTGGAGGCCTCGCTGCTGGCCGTGCACATCGTCGGCTACCTCGTCGCCGTGTTCCTGGTCATGTCACCGCTCAAGGGCGTCCTCTTCATCCTCGTCCACCAGGCGATCTTCGGCCTGTACATGGGCGTCTCCTTCGCGCCGAACCACAAGGGCATGCCCGTCCTCACCGACGAGCACCAGTTCGACTTCCTGCGCAAGCAGGTGCTGACCTCCCGCAACGTCAACGGCAACTGGTTCACCGACCTGGCGCTGGGCGGCCTGAACTACCAGATCGAGCACCACCTGTTCCCGAGCATGCCGCGCCCGAACCTGCGCCGGGCGCAGGCCCTGGTGCACGACTTCTGCGAACAGCACTCCATCTCCTACGCCAAGTGCGGCCTGTTCAGGTCGTACGGCTACGTGCTCCAGCACCTGCACGAGGCGGGCGCGCCGCTGCGCGGTGCAGCCAAGCTCGCTCGAGCAGCGTCCAGGTAGTCGTGGTCAGCAGGTAGATCCCGGCGGCCAACGGCAGCACGGCCGCCACCAGGACGGTGCCGAACGGCAGGTACCGCAGGACCCGCGTCAACGGGGTCCGCGGTACCCCGTTCCGCTCCGCCAGCGCCGCTGACCAGCGAACGGTGCCGAAGGCGACCAGAGCCAGCGCGGCGAACAGCCCGGCGAACACGGGCGTGTGCCCGAACCCGCCCAGCCACCCCGTCGCGAGCGGCGCGCCGAGGAGCGTGGAGTCGAGCAGCGGGCTCGGGGTGGTGACGAGCCGGTACACGACCATGAAGAACGGGATCTGCGCGAACATCGGCAGGAACCCGGCGAACAGCGACGTCCCGGAGTCCCGGTAGAGCTTCATCGTGGCTTCCTGGAGCTTCACGACGTCCTTGCCGTGCTTCTCCTGGAGCTCGCGCACCCGCGGTGCGAGGGCGGTCTTGGCCTTCTCGGCGCGCACGGCGGCCCGCGTGAGCGGGTGCATCAGGAGCCGGACGAAGGCGGTGAACAGGACGATGGCGGCAGCGGGCGTGACGAGCCCGGCCAGGGCAGAGCCCAGCGCGTGGAACAAGGTGGACAACTCCGTCGAATCGAGCGGGAAGAACCGGACCTAGGCGGGGGAGAAGCCAAGTCCGGGCGCTCGGGGACGGGGACGACCCGCGGCATCGGGGTCTCGCAGGCGGAGGAAGGCCGTGCGTTGGGCCTTCTCGCGCAACGACAGGGAACGGGTCCACGCCGGGGCGGTCCGCGGGACGACGGGACCGGCCACCAGCAGCAGCACGACGGCCAGCGCGGTGATCGCGGCGAGCAGTTCGGCAGGCTGGTGGAACAGGGTGGCCGCGTACAGGGCCGGGAACAGCACGACGAGCAGCGACCGCAACCGCCGCCACTCCGTCATGGCGCCACTGTACCCACTCACACCACCAGCGCGGGCCGGTCCGCGTGGTCGTAGCGGACCAGCACGTCGGCGTCGGGGTCGTAGCCGTCGTAGGCGGGCAGCGTCCACCGCCGGTCGGCCGTCGTCTTGCGGCGCAGCGCGCCGGGGGAGAGCCACAGGTGCACGGTCAGCTCGGCGGGCAGGCCGCGGTCGAGCAGCAGCGTGCCGTCCAGCAGCAGGACACCGCCCTCGCCCAGCGTCGTGTACGCCGCGCGGCTGGCGCGGTCGGCCTCCGCGTCCCACAGCGACGGCAGGACCTTGCCGGAGCCGCCCGGCTCCAGCGGCGTCAGCACCTCGCGCAGCAGACCGCCCGCGTCCAGCCAGTCGTGGCGGAACGCGTCCGGATCGGTGCGGCCGTGCTCCAGGCGCACGGAGGCGGGCCGCAGGAAGTCGGCGGCCGACACCCGCAGCGCCGGTCGGCCGCGGGCCCGCAGCGGGTCCACGAGCGCGTCGGCCAGCGAGCCGGGCTCGGCGGGGGCGGCGCCGTCCACGACCACGCGGGCCCACGCGGTGCGGGGGAGCGCGTCGACCCGCTCGACCAGCTCGTCCACGAGGGTCCCGGGTGTCAGGGAGCGGACCTTCACGACAGCGGGTAGTCCTCCCAGCCGGAGGGCAGGGTCGGCACGGGCCAGTCCGGGTCCGGCCTCCAGTCGGCCCACGCCGGGTCCCACCACGTGTCGCCGGAGGTCAGCATCGCCTCGATCTCCTTCCCCTGGCGCCGCACCCGGTCGGCCAGCTCCGCCGAGTACTTCCCCTCGACGACCTGGCGCTCGAAGTCCTCCCGGTCCCGCTCCACCCACGGCCCGTTCGCTGGAGCCCAGTAGTCCAGCTCGTGGTCGAGCGTGTCGAACCCGAGCGCGGTGCGCCGGTACGGGTCCTGGAGGTTCAGGTACCACCCGGTGAACCGCCGCGACGGCCCCTCCCAGTAGAGGTCGACCGAGTAGGCGTCGTCGGGCCGGTGCATCTGGAGCTTCCCGTGCCCGCGCCAGGTCGCGTTCCCCGCGAGCTGCTTCTCGTGCGGCCACGGGTGGTCCGGGTACCCGAACCGCGTTCCGGGGACCAGGAACACGACCAGCAGCCCCGGCTCGTCCACCACGACCCGCGAGGGCGTCACCACCCACGGCTTCCCGTGCAGCACCTCGCGGCGCAGAACCACGTCCCCCGGCTGGAAGTACCCCATGCGCCCAGCTTAGGGGGACCGGTACGCCCATACGGGCCTGGTGCGACAGGTCTGGACCTATGACACTTGGTGGTCTAGTCCTCTGCTGGGTGTCAGGCCGCCAACCGAACACTTGTGGGGAGTACCGCGTGAAAGCTCGCAAACTCGGTCTGGTGGCGGTCCTCGCGTCGATCGCCGTGGCACTGCCGATGCTCATGACCGGTGTGGCGCAGGGCCACGGCTCCGCGCAGGGGCCGTTCAGCCGCACGTACAACTGCCGGTGGAACGAGAACCCCGAGGCCCCGACGTCGGGTGGCTGCAAGGCCGCCGTCGCCGCGGGCGGCACGCAGGCGATGTACGACTGGCACGAGGTCAACATCGCCAACGCG
Source organism: Umezawaea sp. (assembly GCF_057122925.1). Classification (NCBI taxonomy): domain Bacteria; kingdom Bacillati; phylum Actinomycetota; class Actinomycetes; order Pseudonocardiales; family Pseudonocardiaceae; genus Umezawaea; species Umezawaea sp. Next base: position 48,257 of record NZ_DBNGPQ010000056.1, read on the forward strand.
GCGGGCAACAGCCGGTCGATCATCCCGGACGGCAAGCTGTGCAGCGCGGGCCGCGACAAGTACAAGGGCCTCGACCTGCCCCGCACCGACTGGGCGGCCACGAAGCTCACCAGCGGCGCGGACATCACCTTCCAGCTGAAGGCGACGGCCCCGCACCGCGGCACGTTCGAGCTGTTCAGCACCAAGACCGGCTGGAACCCCTCGGCGCCGCTCAAGTGGAGCGACCTCGACCCGTCGTTCGCCAAGGTCACCGAGCCCGCCATCGCCAACGGCGCCTACCAGATCAACGTGAAGCTCCCGACCGGCAAGACCGGCCGCCACCTGATCTACGTGATCTGGCAGCGCTCGGACAGCCCGGAGGCCTTCTACTCCTGCTCGGACGTCATCTACTAGCGCGCGGCACGGGGAGCCCGCGCCGGGCTCCCCGTCAGCCGTCCGCCTCCAGCGCGCGGCGCAGCTGCCCCACCACCAGCTCCCGCCGCGCGTCGTCGAACGGCAGCGCCCGCACCAGCAGGCCCAGCGCCTCCGCGTCGGCACGGCCGCCGTCGGTGCGGGTGAACTCCCACAGGCCTTCCGCGTCCCCCAGCGTGAGCACGGCCCGGCGCACGCCCGCGAGCAGGTCCTCCCGCTCCTCGCGCACCACCGGCGCCTCCGAGCGCGGCAGCAGCGCTCCCCGGTAGCCCGAGGCGGCGGCGCGCACGTCTCCGCACCTCAGCGCGTCCCGGACCGCGACGAAGTCGCCGCGCACGTCGGCGCACAGCCGGTACGGCTTGGTCAGCAGCGTGCCCGTGCCGACCTGGGCGCGCAGCCGGTGCAGCTCGGCCCGCACGGTCGCCGGGTTGCCCCGGTCGCCGTACAGCTTGAGCGCGAGCTGCTCCGCCGTCAGCCCCCGCGGGTGCAGCACCAGCGCCGTCAGCAGCTCCGCGTGCCGCCAGGTCAGCGGCAGCTCCCGGCCGTTCAGCACCGCGCCGGGGTGCTCGACGCCGAGGAAGGTCAACGACAGCAGCGGCTGCCGCGCCTGGCCGGTCGACTTCGCGACCCGCAGCAGGTACCCCTCCTCCAGCGGCTCCAGCACGCCCTCGCGGCCGTCGCCCAGCGGCACCCGGTCCGACGCGGGGTCGATCCGCCGCGGCACCAGACCGTGGGGTTCGGCGATGAGCACCCGTCCGGTGGGGCTGATCAGCGCGCCGGGCTCGCCGCGCAGACCGATGAGGTGCTTCATGTTCCGCGACCGCAGCAGCTCGTCGCTCGCCGCCTGGCGCAGCTTCAGCTCGCTCTCGGCCAGCCGCGCGGCGGCGGCCACCAGCGCGCCCATCGCCGGGTGCATGATGCTCAGCGGCCCGCTGATGTCGACCGAGCCGATCGTGGCCCCGCTGTCCGGGTCGTGCACGGGGCTCGCCGCGCACGTCCACCCGTGGTAGGTCCGCACGAGGTGCTCGGCGGAGTGCACGACGACCGACGTGTCGACCGCGAGGGCGATGCCCATCGCGTTCGTGCCGATGGCGTCCTCGGTCCACCGCGCGCCCGCGGTCAGCCCGACGCCCTCGGCGGTGCGCCGCACCTCCCGCGCGCCCTCCGTCCACAGGATGTGGCCGTCCGCGTCTGTGATGATCATGACATGCATCGCGTCCTCCGCGATGCCGACGAGCGTCTCCCGCAGCACCGGCAGCACGGTCGACAGCGGGTGCCTGGCCCAGCGGTCCGCGACCTCGTCCGGTCCGAGCACGATCGGCGCCTCGTGCCGGTTCGGGTCGACCTGAGCTGCCAGGGAACGGCTCCAGGACTCGGAGATCAGCGTGCGCGGCGTCAACCCGGCCGGGTCGCCGCCGAGCACCGCGTCGTGCACCCGGCTCAACGCACGCGCCTTCGAGCGCTGTTCGCCGCCCCAGAGCATCGGTCCTCCCGCTTCCGCCGTCAGGATGACGCGCGCCGGGTCGTCGCGGCAAGCCGCCCTCGATGCAACGCGACTGCAACGTCGATCTTCCTAGGTTCGGTGGTCCCCGACGCAACCCCAGGCTGGAGACCCCGACATGGCGAAGTACGCGGCACCGGGCCGATCGGGCGGCATCGTCTCGTTCCGCGACCAGTACGACCACTTCGTCGGCGGTGAGTACGTGCCCCCCGCGCGGGGCTTCTACTTCGACAACACCACACCCGTCACGGGCGAGGTGTTCACCAGGGTCGCCAGGGGCACGGCGGAGGACGTCGACCACGCGCTCGACGCCGCGCACGGGGCCGCGCGGGCGTGGGGCCGCACCTCGGCCGAGGAGCGCGCCACCGTGCTGTCCGAGGTCGCCGACCGGATCGAGGACAACCTGGAGGTCATCGCCGTCGCCGAGACGTGGGACAGCGGCAGACCCGTCCGGGAGACGCTGTTCACCGACCTGCCCGCCGCGGCCGAGCACTTCCGCTACTGCGCGGCGGTCGTCCGCGCGCAGGAGGGCGGGATCTCCCGGTGCGACGGCGACCTGGTCGCCCACCACTTCCACGAACCGCTGGGCGTCGTCGGCATCGCCGTCCCGTGGACCTCCGCGCTGCTCACCACCGCCTGGCACCTCGCGCCCGCGCTGGCCGCGGGCAACACCGTGGTGCTCAAGCCGTCCGAGCACACCCCCGCCTCCGTCCACGTGCTCATCGGCCTGATCGGAGACCTCCTCCCGCCGGGGGTCCTGAACGTCGTCACCGGCTTCGACGTCGAGGCCGCCGCGCCGCTGGCCGCGAACCGCCGCGTCGCTAAGGCCGTCGTCGTCCGGGAACCGACCCGCTGGACGCCGACCGTCTACTTCGCCGACCTGACCGAGCGCCAGGACGACCGCTACACCGACGCGCTGGACGGGTTCGCAGGCTTCACCCTCAACCGGGCGTCGACCGCGCTGGTGCAGAACAGGGCCTACGACCACTTCCTCCTGGACGCCACGGCCCGCATCGGCGCCATCCGCCTCGGCGACCCCCTCGACCCGGCCACCACGGCGGGTCCGCAGGTCAGCGCCACCCACCTCGCCCGCGTCCTGACCCGCATCGACCAGTGCGACCGCGACGGCGCCCGGCTGGTCATGGGCGGCGACCCCGTCGAACTGGGCGGCGGCTACTACGTGGCCCCGACGATCTTCGAGACCGACCAGAAGACCCGCGTGGTGCACGAGGACTTCACCGGACCCCTCACGCTGGTGAGCCGGTTCGACGACGCGGACGACGCGGTGAAGATCGCGAACGAGGGCCCGCGCTGCCCGTCCGCGAGCGTGTGGTCCCGCGACAACGGCGTGGCCTACCGCACGGGGAGGGCCATCCGGGCGGGCCGGGTGTGGGTGAACAACCACCCGCCGCACAGCGGTTCCCTCGGCGAGCGCCGCGAGCTGCTGGAGTCCTACCAGCACACCAAGAACATGGTCGTGGCGTACTGAGCTAGTCCGCCGCGAGCGCCCGCCGCAGCTGACCCGTCACGAGTTCCTGCCGCAGGTCGCCGAGCGGCAGGGCGTGGACGAGGCGTTCGAGCGCCTCGGCGTCGTCCCGGCCGTCGTCGGTCCTGGTGAACTCCCACAGGGTCTCCCCGTCCCCGCGCGAGATCACCGCCCGCCGCACGGCGGCCAGCAGGTCCTCCCGCTCCTCGCACACGACCGGCGCCTCGGACCGGGGGAGCAGCGCGCCCCGGTACCGCGCGGCGGCGGCGGCGACGTCCCCGCCCCGCACCGCCTCCCGCACCGCCACGAAGTCGCCGCGCACCTCCGCGCGCAGCCGGTACGGCCGCGTCGGCAGGACCCCCTCGCCGAGCTGCGCCCGCAGCCGGTGCATCTCCGCGCGGACGGTCGTGGGGTTGCCGCGCTCGCCGTACAGGCGCAGCGCGAGCTGCTCCGCCGTCAGACCGGCCGGGTGCAGGGTCAGCGCGGTGAGGATCTCCGCGTGCCGCGTGGACAGCGGCATCTCCCGGCCGTCCAGGACGGCGGTCGGGTGCTCCGTTCCCAGGAAGGTCAACGACAGCAACGGCATCCGGGCCGGAGCGCCCGCGCGCGGGACGCGGAGCAGGTAGCCCTCGGCCAGCGGTTCGAGCACGCCGACGCGGCCGTCGGGCAGCACCAGGCGGTCGGAGTCCACGGCGACCCTGGCGGGCAGCGTGCCCAGCGGCTCGGTCGCCAGCACCCGGCCGGTGGGGCTCAGCAACGCCCCCGGCTCACCGCGCAACGCCGTGAGGTGCCGCATGTTCCGCGCCCGCAACCGCTCGTCGCGGGTGGCGACCCGCACCTGCAACTGGCCCTCGGCGAGCCGGGCGGCGGCCGACACCAGCGCCCCCATCGCGGGGTGCACGGTCCGCAGCGGCCCGCTGATGTCGACCACGCCGAGGACCCGGCCGGTGTCGGGGTCGCGAACGGGGCTCGCCGCGCACGTCCACCCGTGGTAGGCCCTGACCAGGTGCTCGGCCGAGTGCACGGTGACCGGCTTGCCCAGCGCCAGCGCCGTGCCCATCGCGTTCGTCCCGCTGGCGGACTCGCTCCACTGCGCGCCCTCGGTCAGGTGCACGCGGTCGGCGGCCCTGCGGATCTCCGCCTCGCCCTCGCACCACAGGACGTACCCGTCGGCATCGGTGATGATCATGACGTGCATGGCCTCGTCCGCGATGCTCACCAGCGTCTCGCGCAGCATCGGCAGCACGGACGCGAGCGGGTGGGCGTCCCGCAGGTCGACGACCTCCGACGCCTCGTACACGACCGGCGCCTCGCGCTGCTCCGGGTCGACCCGCGCCGCCAGCGACCGGTACCACGACTCGGAGATCACCGGACGGGGCTCGCCACCGACACCCGCCAGCACGGAGTCGTACACCCGGCTGAGCGCGTGCGCGTGCCGCTCGGCGTCGTCGGCTGGGTGCATGGGACCTCCCGCACCCAGGATGACCCGCGGTTACCCGTGACCGCAACCCGCGGATTCGCCCGAACGGATGCAACGGACGTGCAACGTGGGGATGCCTAGCGTGAGACGCACACCACGCGACGAAGCGGGAGACGACACATGGCAGTGTTCGCGGCACCTGGTCAGCCTGGCAGCGTCGTGGCGTACCAGGAGCGGTACGACCACTTCATCGGGGGCGAGTACGTGGCCCCGGCCAAGGGCGCCTACTTCGAGAACCCCACCCCCGTCACGGGGCAGGTGTTCACCGAGATCGCCAGGGGCACGGCGGAGGACGTCGAGAAGGCCCTGGACGCGGCGCACGGCGCCTCACGCGCGTGGGGTCGGACCTCCCCGACCGAGCGGGCGAACATCCTCAACAGGATCGCCGACCGCATGGAGGAGAACCTCGAAGCCATCGCGGTCGCCGAGTGCTGGGAGAACGGCAAGCCCGTCCGCGAGACGCTGGCCGCCGACATCCCCCTGGCCATCGACCACTTCCGCTACTTCGCGGGCGTCATCCGCGCCCAGGAGGGCGGGATCTCGCAGATCGACCAGGACCTGGTGGCCTACCACTTCCAGGAGCCGCTGGGCGTGGTCGGGCAGATCATCCCGTGGAACTTCCCGATCCTGATGGCCACCTGGAAGCTCGCCCCCGCGCTGGCGGCGGGCAACTGCGTCGTGCTCAAGCCCGCCGAGCAGACCCCCGCGTCGATCCACGTGCTGCTGAGCTTCATCGCGGACCTGCTGCCGCCGGGCGTCCTCAACGTGGTCAACGGCTTCGGCGTCGAGGCGGGCAAGCCGCTCGCGTCGAGCAGCCGGATCGCGAAGATCGCGTTCACGGGTGAGACCACCACCGGCAGGCTGATCATGCAGTACGCCAGCGAGAACATCATCCCGGTGACGCTGGAGCTGGGCGGCAAGAGCCCGAACATCTTCTTCGAGGACGTGGCCGCGACGCGGGACTCGTTCTACGACAAGGCTCTTGAGGGCTTCACGATGTTCGCGCTCAACCAGGGCGAGGTCTGCACCTGCCCGTCGCGCGCGCTCATCCAGAGCTCCATCTACGACCGGTTCCTGGCCGACGCGACCGAGCGCACGAAGGCCGTGAAGCAGGGAAGCCCCCTGGACACCGAGACGATGATCGGCGCCCAGGCCAGCAACGACCAGCTGGAGAAGATCCTCTCCTACATCGACATCGGCAAGCAGGAGGGCGCCAGGCTGGTCACCGGTGGCGAGCGCGCCGACCTCGGCGGCGAGCTGTCGGGCGGCTACTACGTCACGCCGACGATCTTCGAGGGCGACAACAAGATGAGGATCTTCCAGGAGGAGATCTTCGGCCCGGTCGTGTCGGTCACCCGCTTCGACGACTACGACGACGCCGTGAAGACCGCCAACGACACGCTCTACGGGCTGGGCGCCGGCGTCTGGTCCCGCGACGGCGGCACGGCCTACCGCGCGGGCCGCGACATCCAGGCCGGCCGGGTGTGGGTGAACAACTACCACGCCTACCCGGCGCACGCGGCGTTCGGCGGCTACAAGGACTCCGGCATCGGTCGCGAGAACCACAGGATGATGCTCGACCACTACCAGCAGACGAAGAACCTGCTGGTCAGCTACTCGCAGAACGCCCAGGGCTTCTTCTGATGAACCGCGTCGACCTCACGGAGGCGGCGGCCGACCTCGTCCGCCGCCTCCGAGAGGACAACGGCCCGCTGATGTTCCACCAGTCCGGCGGGTGCTGCGACGGCAGCGCCCCGATGTGCTACCCGGCGGGCGAGTTCCGCACGGGCGGCTCGGACGTCCACCTCGGCGACCTCGTCGTGGACGACGAGGCGGTGCCGGTGTGGATGTCCGCCAGGCAGTTCGAGCTCTGGCGGCACACCCACCTCACCATCGACGTCGTGCCGGGCCGGGGCGGCGGGTTCTCGCTGGAGGCCCCGCTCGGCGTCCGGTTCCTGATCCGCTCGCGCTTGCTCACCGACGAGGAATCGTTGGCGTTGAACGGTTGAGGCCTTCTCGTCGGGTTCCCCTCGCTATCGTGGTCGTGATCCGTCGACCGTTCCGGGGGGAACTCGATGAGGACCTTGTTGCTCGCGCTCGTCGCGGGCCCCTTCTCGGAGCCGACCCCACCACGCCCGGCGCCCGGATCGTGCACGCGGTCGTGAAGCAACCCGTGATGCGTTCCGAGTGGCGTGCGGAGCCGGCCGGGAGAGGTTCGAGCAGGAGTGCCTCGACGGTCTGAACGGCCGTCGAGCGAGCGGGGTGGGGGCCTACGCGCGGGTCCCCACCCCGTTGTCGGTGCTCGATCGCCGCTGCTCCGCGGACGGTGACCCGACCTACCGACGCGGCCTCACCACTACCTGCCCCAGGGGACCTGGGGCGAGGGGTAGTAGTTGATGCCCGCTGCCTGCCAGCGGGGGGCCTGGGCGGCCAGCCGCCGGGAGAAGGCGGTCCAGTCGTGCGTCGACCGCGGCGACCACCCGAGTTCGGCGATGGCGGGCAGCCTCGGGAACGCCATGTGCTCGACCTCCGAGGAGTTCGTGAGGGTCTCCGTCCACAGTGGAGCCTCGACGCCGCGGACGGCCGACTCCGGCACGCCCTTCAGGTAGGCGCCGGGGTTCCAGTCGTAGGCGTCCCGCACGTCGGTGTAGCCCGCCCAGTCCAGGCCCAGCTCGGTGTTCTCGTCGTACTTCATGTCCAGGTACGCCTTGGACGCGGGCGACAGCAGGATCTTGTTGCCCCGCGCCGCCGCCGCGGCCACGTCGGCGTCCTCGTCGTCGGTGCCCCAGTACTGGGCGACGGCGGAGGTGGGCGGGGTCGTCTTCACGAACTCGTGCCACCCCAGCGCGGACTTGCCGTGCTTCCGCACGAGCGGCAGCACCCTGTCCATGAAGGTCTTGAAGTCCGGCTCGGTCGTGGAGTGCGCCTCGTCGCCGCCGATGTGCAGGAACGGGCCGGGGGTCAGCGCCGCCAGCTCGCGCAGCACGTCGTCGACGAACCGGTAGGTGATCGGCTTGTCGATGCACAGCGAGCTGAACCCGACCTCGATGCCGTCGTAGAGCGGCGGCGCGACGCCGTCGCAGTTCAGCTCGGCGTAGGACGCGAGGGCCGCGTTGGTGTGGCCCGGCATGTCGATCTCCGGGATCACCGTGATGCCGCGGGAGCCCGCGTACTCCACCAGGTCCCGGTACTGCTCCTGCGTGTAGTGGCCGCCGGGGCCGCCGCCGACCTCGATGCTGCCGCCGTAGGTCGCGAGCCGGGGCCAGCTCTTGATCTCGATGCGCCAGCCCTGGTCGTCCGCGAGGTGCAGGTGCAGGTAGTTGACCTTGTACGCGGCGATCTGGTCGACGTACCGCTTGACCTCGTCGACTGAGAAGAAGTGCCGGGCCACGTCGAGCATCGCGCCCCGGTGGCCGAAGCGCGGGTGGTCGAGCACGCTGCCGCCGGGCACGGTCCACGGCCCAGGCTGCTCCGTCCTCGCCTCGATCTTCGCGGGCAGCAGCTGCCGCAGCGTCTGGACGCCCGCGAACAGGCCCGCCGCGGCCCGTGCGCGGATCACGACGCCCCACGGCGTCACGTCGAGCTGGTAGCCCTGCTCGCCCACCGCGGGGTCGGCGCCGACGAGCAGCAGCGTCACGCCCCTCGGGGTCACGCCCGAGGACACCGGGAGGCGGTATCCGGTGGCGGGGCGCAGCAGCTCGGCCGCGTACTCGCCGACCCTGCGCGCGTCCGCCGAGCCGGGCTGGGTCTGGATCCTCGCGTTCGCGGTCAACGAGTAGTCCGCTCCCGGACGGGGGGTGACCTTGACCGGTGCGGGCACGATCTGGCGCAACGACGTCTCCGGGCTTGCTAGTGCTGGGCTCGCCGCGCCGACCGCGACCGCTGTGGTTCCCGCGAGCAGTAGTGCCAACGCGGCACCGGGCAACCGCCGTGTGTTTCCACCGATCCCCACGAAATCCTCCTGGCCAGGCTGGAACCAACCGTGCGGCGGCGGCTGATTTCACCGTTTCAGCCCGCCTGGGAGCTGTCAAGGTCCAGACCAATCAGGAGAGCTTCGGCTTCTTCACCGCCCGCCAGACGGCCGGGAACCGGTCCTCGATCCGCGCCGCCGCGCCGCTCTCCAACCCGTGCAGCAGGCCGAAGGCGAACCCGTTCTCGCCGTCCAGGTGCGCCTGCACGCCGAGTTCCCGCAGCACGGGGCGGGCCACCACGCTGTCCTGGTGCTCGCCGAGCAGCGTCTGGACTCCCTTGATCCGCTTGCGGTACGCCTTGGCCCGCGCGCCGAACACCGGCACGGCCGCCTCCGTCGTGTAGCGCAAGCGCTTGGCCGCCTTGCGCGACTCGTGCAGCGCCACGTCCCGCTCCACGCCGGGGTCGGTGTCGAGCACCTCGTCCGCGTGCCGCGCGAGCCTGCGGTAGGCCTTGTCCACGAGCTTCGGCACGACCTTCACCGCCTTCTCGGCGGCGACCGGGGTCAGCGGCGGCGAGGTCAGCAGGGCGTCGATCGAGTCCAGCAGCGCGATGTACCGGTCGCTGTTGAGCGCGGCCACGCCCGCCTCGTGGGCCGCGGTCTCCAGCGGGGCGAAGTGCCTGGTCAGCCTCGCCGCGACCGGCCCGAGCAGCAGGTCGGGGTCAAGGTCGGCCACCGCGCCGGTGAAGCGCTCGCGCAGCACCTCCAGGTCGCGGGCCTCGCCGAGCACGCCCGCCAGCCACTTCAGCTCGGTCGTCAGCTCGCGGGTCTGCTCGCGGTCGACCACCTTGCCGTACGCCTGGAGCGCGCTGCGCAGCCTCCGCGTCGCCACGCGCATCTGGTGCACGGCGTCCTCCCGGTCGCGCCGCACCGCCGGGTCGTGGTGCTTGAGCGCCGCGGTGTGCTCGTGCAGGTAGGCGAGGACGACGTCACCCGCGGTCGCCTTCCGGCCGGTGCGCGGACCGCGGGGCTTCGGCCCCATCCGGTCGGCCAGCAGGCGGGTCAGCTTCGCCGACGACGTGGACCGCGTGATGCCCGCGGTGGACAGCCGCCGCTCCACGACGTCGAGCAGCGCGCGGTCACCGCCCGCGCCCAGCTCGACCTCGATCTCGCGCCACTCGTCCCCGGCCGAGTCGTCGCCGACGACCCGCGCCAGCACCAGGTCCTCGACCACCTCGACCAGCAGGTCGCCCCGGTCGTCGACGAGCTGCCACCGCTCACGGGTGGTCTTGATCCGCGCGACCGGCTCCAGCGCCTCGCCCCGCGCGTGCACCCGCACCAGGTCGACCAGTTCCTCCGGCGGCTTCTTCCGCGCCTTGGTCAGCGGCACCCGGACCTCCTCGCGGGTGTCCTCCCCGACCGGGAGCTTCAGGTGCCAGCCCGCGTCGTCGCCCCCGGTGCGCCTGCGCAGCGTCACGCCCCCGCGCGCCAGCCGGAGGTCGGCGGTGTCGTAGTAGACGGCTTCCAGGTCGATCCGCTCGGGCCCGGCCTCCGCGGCCACGCCGGGGAACCCGTCGAGCGGTGGCAGGTCGCTGCCCGCCGGGGCCTCGTACTTGCGTTCGGTCTCGTGCACGGAGGTCGCCATCTTCTAGAAATACACCCCCGGCGCCCGGTTCACTCCTGTTCGCGCTGGTTGTCACGTTCCGTGTGTGCCGTTGACCTGGCCGGGGGTAGTCGTGGGCCCGTCCGCGTGGTTTTCCTGATCAACCCCTTGGCAGGGGTCCCCGGTGCGGTTGGCTGGCGGTGTGGCACCCACGGAGAAGGAACGGCTCGATGTGGTCGAGCCGGCGATCGCCGACCTCAAGACCGTCACCGAGGTGCTGACCGCCGAACTGGGCAGGGTCAGCGCGCGTCTGCTGGTGCTCGAACGCAGGCTGGCGGGTGCGGGCGCCGGTCCGGACGAGGACCTCGACGCCGTCGACGACGAGATCGCGGACGTCGTGGAGGCGCTGCGCAAGGCGTGGGACGCCGAGCAGGAGGTGCTGGCCGACTCGGTGCGCGTGCGGATCCGCCAGGAGGTCGCCGAGTTCGAGGAGTTGCAGAACCGGCGCGAGGCGGGCAGGCGCAGGCTGGAGTCCGGGCGCAAGCCCAAGTTCGAGCGCGACAGCATCGTCCACGAGATCCACCAGCTGGACTGGCACATCGGCGCGCGGACGAGCAGCGCCCAGGAGGCGGCCGACCGGCTGGCCGCCGACCAGCGCGCGACCCAGGAGGCGTGGCGGCTGGAGGCGATCGTCGCCGGGGAGAAGGCGCGGGAGGAGATGTGGGCCGCCGCGCGCACCAGGATCGACCGGGCGCTGGCCGCCGACCTGCGGCTGCCGGTGTGGTTCCGGGTCGGCCTCGGCGAGATCACCTGCCCCGACCCGGCCCCGTGGCTGCTGGCGGCCACCGGCCTGGTGGCGTACCGCCTGGAGTACGGGGTCACCGACCCGGTCCGCCCCCTCGGCCCGATCCCGTCCGCGTCCTCAGGCTCCGCCGCGTGGGTGCGGCGGACGGAGATCTACGGCGACGTGGCGGAGCAGATGAAGGGACTGCGCCCCTGACCGTGCCGCGCAGGCCGCCCCGGACCGCGAGCGGCACGGCGGATCAGGGGGCGCAGGAGGTGAGCATCGACGCCAGCGCGTCGTGCTCGGCCTGGTCGATCGTCAGCTTGTAGGTGGACTTCACGGCGATCCAGTCCTTCGAGTACTTGCACCAGTAGCCCTGGGCCGGTGGCTTCCACTTCGCCGGGTCCTGGTCACCCTTGGACCGGTTCGTCTTGGCCGACGTGGCGATCAGCTGGACGCCGCCGAGGTCGTTGGCGAACGCCTTGCGCTGGTCGTCGGTCCACGCGGCGGCGCCGGAACGCCACGCCTCGGCCAGCGGCACCGTGTGGTCGATGTCCATCTCGCCCGCGCTGGTGATCGTGAGCCCCTCGTACGGGCTCACCCAGGTGCCCTCGACGGCCTTGCAGTCCTTGTCGTTCTTCACGTTCGAGCCCTGCTTCTGGAGCACGACCTCGCGGGTGTCGCAGGAGTTCCCCTGGCCCGACCAGTGCGGGAACCGGTCCCGGCTGTAGCCCGCCATCTTGCCCTCCGGGCCGATCACCAGCCCGGCGAGCTGCGCCGCCGAATCACCCGCGGACGGGGGAGGGGCGCTGGTGGGCGAGTCGGTGCCCGCCCTGTCCAGGTACCACGCGAGAGCCGCCAGGACGATCACGATGACCAGGCTCGTCAACGCCGTGGCCTGCTTGCGGTCCATGCGCTGGGCCCTCCCGTCCTCGGTGGTCGACGGCCCTATGATCAGCGATCACCGAGGACGGGCCGCGGGCAGGTCCCGTTACGGACGGCTGGTGAGGTAGCCGCCCATGGTCGTGAAGTACTGCGCGGCGCTCAGCTCGGTGCCGTCCTCGGTCCGCACGCGCTTCACCAGCAGTCCGTGGTTGCGGCCCCGCCGGGCGTCCGAGCCCGCCACGATCGCGACGCCGTCACCCTCGCGGTAGAAGATCCGGCCCGGCGTGCCGCCGTACTTCGCCCCGGACACCTCGGCCTCCACGATCTCCAGCCGCTTGCCCCGGTGGAACGCGTACGCGCTCGGGTACGGCGCGCACTGCGCCCGCACCAGCCGGTCCAGCTCCTCGGCCGACCAGGTCCAGTCGATCCGCAGGTCCTCGTCCGCGCGCTTGTGGAAGAACGACGCCTTGCTCCGGTCCTGCTTCACGAACCCGGTCTTGCCGGAGGCGATCTCCGCCAGCCCGTCGACCGTGATCGGCCCGAACAGCTCCACCGTCTTGTGGAACAGGTCGGCCGTCGTGTCGCGCGGACCGACCGGCACCGACCGCTGGAGCACGATGTCGCCCGCGTCCAGCGTCTCGTCCATCATGTGCGCCGTGACGCCGACCTCCTTCTCGTCGTTGATCAGCGCCCAGATCAGCGGCGAGAACCCGGCGTAGGACGGCAGCAGCGAGTCGTGCACGTTCAGGGTGCCGTGCTTGGGCAGGGTGAAGATGTGCGGCGGGATCCAGGTGCGCCAGTTGGTCGCCACGATGACGTCCGGCTCGACCTCCTTGAGGCGGGCCAGCAGCTCCTCGTCGTCCGGCCGGTTGCGGATCAGCGTCTCGACGCCGTGCTCGGCGGCCAGGTCCGCGACCGAGTCGCTCCAGATCTGCTCGTACGGGTGCTCGCTCTTCGGGTGGGTGACCACCAGGACGACGTCGTGCTCGGAATCCAGCAGCGCCTGCAGGGTCCGGTGCCCCCAGGTTTGGTACCCGAACATGACAACCCGCATGGCCATCCCTTCCTCGAACACAAGTCAGCCTTACCTAAGTAACGGAAGGCTAACCGAACTGGCCGAGCCTGCGTAACCTGGCGGTTCGTGATCCTCGATATGAAGCTGGTGCGCGGCCGAATCATCACGATGGACCCCGCTCGACCCGAGGCGACCTCCGTGGGCGTGTGGCGAGGTCAGGTCGTCGGTCTGGACGAGGAGGTCGCCCACCTCGACGCCGAACGGGTCGTCGACCTGGACGGCGCCGTGGTCCTGCCGGGGTTCGTCGACGCCCACAACCACCTCGCCTGGGCGGGGCGCGCCAGCGTCACCCCGGACGTCTCCTCCTGCCGCTCGGTGGCCGAGGTCGTCGCCCGCCTGCGCGAGGTCACCCCCGTGGGCGACTGGCTTGAGGTGGCGGGCTACGACCACCGCGTGCTGGACCGCCCCCTGACGGCGGAGGACCTGGACGCCGTGGCGCGGGACCGCCGGATCTACGTCCAGGACCGCTCCGGCCACGCCTGCGTGGTCAACACCCCCGTGCTCCGGGAACTCCCCGCGACCCTGCTGAGCCCCGGCACCCCCGGCGTCGAGTTCGACCGCGACGGCAACCCCACCGGCGGACTGGCCGAGGGTGCCCAGACGGCCGTCCGCGCCCTCCGCCTGCCCTACTCGATCGACGAGATCGCAGGCCACGTCGCCCTCGGCGCCCGGCAGTGCCTCGCGCAGGGCGTCACCACGGCCGCCGAGGCGGGTGTCGCGGGCGGGATCGTCGGCAGCAGCCCGGTGGAGATCGCCGCCTACCAGCGGAACCGCCTGCCGCTGCGCGTGCAGCTGATGGTCTCCGCCGACGCGCTGCACCCCGTCGCCGCCCACCGGGACGACCGCGTGACCAGGGCGGTCGACCTCGGCCTGCACACCGGTCTCGGCGACGACCGGCTGGGCATCGGCGCCCTCAAGGTCTTCACCGACGGCGGCATGATGGCCAGGACCGCCGCCATGACGGAACCCTACGAGGGCACCGGGAACAGCGGCCAGCTCCAGGACGACCCGGAGCGCATGACCGCGGCCATCCTCGACGGCCACGCCGCGGGCTGGCAACTGGCGGTCCACGCCATCGGCGACCGGGCGCTCGACTTCACCCTGGACACCCTCGAAGAGGCCCGGAGGCGCCACCCGCGCGAGAACACCAGGCACCGCATCGAGCACTGCGGCACCACCCGCCCGGAACAGCTGACCAGGATCGCCGCCCTCAACGCCGTCCCGGTCATCCAGCCGACGTTCCTCTACGACAACGGCGACGACTACAGCGCCATCATGGGCGAGCGTCGCACGCCGTGGCTCTACCGCGGAAAGTCGTTCCTGGACCACGGGATCACCATCGCGGGCAGCTCGGACCGCCCGGTGACGGAGGGCTCACCGCTGCGGGCCATCCAGTTCATGGTCGACCGCACGGCCCGCGACGGCGGGCAGATCGGCCCGGCCGAGGCGATCACCATCGACCAGGCCCTGGCCGCCTACACGACCGGCTCCGCCTACGCCTGCAACGTCGACGCCACCAGGGGGACCATCGCACGGGGCAAGCTGGCCGACTTCGCCGTGCTGGCGGACGACCCGAGGACCCACGACACCAGCGGGATCAACGGCATCCGGGTGCTGGCGACGATCGTCGGGGGCGACCCGGTCCACAACCCGGAGAACCTCTAGCCGCACAACGGGCGGCGCACTCCTGAGCGGTAACACCAGGACGCGCACACCCGCGCACGGCTGAACAAGCGACTCGCCCACCCGCACGAAGACGACCGGCCCCCACGGCGCCGGCGAGCGGGCCAACGCGAAACGCGGCCGATCCTACTGGGGCACCCGACCACCGAACCCGAGGACCGGACAGCTCCCACCAGCCCGATCGAGGATCACACCAGGACGGCCGCCCTCCCCCGTCACGCGCTCAGCCGCCAGTGCAGCACGTACCCGGCCGCCTCGGCGGCGATCAGGGCGTCCAGCTTCCCCAGGTTCGTCCTCTTCCCCAACCGGAACGCCCGCCCCCGCCGGGCGTCCAGCACCACGGGCTCCCCGCCCGGCAGCGTCTCGTCCATCGTCTGCTGGAGGATCCGCAACCCCACCGTCGCGGCCTCGCGCGTCAGCGGCGCCTCCTTCACGTACACCAGCGCAGCGGCCAGCGACCCGTCAGCCATCCGCAACCCCAGGTGCGGTCGCACCTTCAACGTCAGGTCCCCGGCGGTCCACCGCGCGGACGACACGGGCACCCCCGTGACCCGCGCCTTCCGCAGCCACGGCAGGAACCCCTCGGCCACCTCCTCGAACGCCCTCAGCTGCCCGTTCCGGTTGGCCGCCAGCACGGCGCCGCGCAGCTCCACCTCGGGCGTCGGCGACGACACGGCCCGCCGCATCGCGTCCCGCACGGGGTTGTAGAACCCGCACATCCTCGGGTCCTCGGCCAGGTACATCGCCCGCTGCTCGCCGAGGATGGTGATCCGCCCCCGCTGCCCGCTCATCACGTACTCGGTGAACGACAGAGCCGTCACGCTGATGGTGTCCATGGACCAACCGCCCCCTTCGAACGACCGAACCGCTGTCCCTGACGTTACTGCGGGGGTACGACAAAAATCGGCCGCACCAAACGCCCCGCGCGCTAGGCCGTTCGCACCAGCGGCAGCACGACTGACCAGCCTCGAAGCCCTCGCGGCCCGCGCACCCCGAGTCGGCAGCGCGGATGTGACGAAACCCGTCCGCCGCCCGGCATCAGACTTTCGGCTCTAACCCCCTGCCCGTCGGCTTCGTACTGTCCGGACCATGACGCGTCGCGGATCGCTCATCGGTGCAGTCGTCACGCTGGTAGCCCTCACGGCGGGGGTGACCCCGGCGACCGCCGCGGCGCCCGCGACGACCGTCAGGGACGGCGTGACCCAACCCGTCTTCCCCCTGGCGGACGCCATCCGCGAGACCGTCTACGTGGACACCGGCCTCGACCTCGACGCGGACGGCACCAAGGACCGCGTGGCGGCGGACGTCATCCGCCCGGCCACCTCCGAGAAGGTGCCCGTGATCATGGACGCCAGCCCGTACTACCAGTCCGCGGGCCGGGGCAACGAGGGCGAGACGAAGACCTACGACTCGGCGGGCAAGCCGGTCAAGTTCCCGCTCTTCTACGACAACTACTTCGTCCCCCGCGGCTACGCGGTCGTGCTGGTCGACTTCGCGGGCACCTCCCGCTCCAGGGGGTGCCTGGACACCGGTGGCAGGGCCGAGATCTCCTCCGGAAAGTCGGTCGTCGACTGGCTCAACGGCCGCGCCGCCGGCTACACCGCCGTCACGGGCGGCACCGCGGTGACGGCGTCCTGGTCCACCGGCGCGACCGGCATGATCGGCAAGTCGTGGGACGGCACCATCACCCAGGGCGTGGCCGCGACGGGGGTGGCGGGTCTGCGCACCATCGTCCCGATCGCCGCGATCAGCTCCTGGTACGACTGGTTCCGCTCCGACGGCGTCTCGTTCAGGAGCTTCGGCACCCCGACGAGCCTCGCCTCGGGCCACGAGAACGCCAACGCCCGCTCCCGCTGCGCCGCCGTCCGCACCGAGATGACCAACGGCTCGCCGTCGAACGGCGACGTGACGCCGATGTGGGTCCAGCGCGACTTCGTGCGCAACGCCGCCAACGTCAAGGCCAGCGTCTTCGCCGTCCACGGCCAGGCCGACCTCAACGTGAAGACGCTGAACTACGGCCAGTGGTGGGACGCGCTGCCCGCGAGCACGCCCCGCAAGCTGTGGCTGTCCCAGACCGGTCACGTCGACCCGTTCGACTTCCGCCGCGGCGCGTGGGTCGACACCCTGCACCGCTGGTTCGACCACTACCTGCTCGACGTGCCGAACGGCATCGACACCGAGCCGCAGGCCAGCATCGAGCGCACCCCCGACACCTGGGTCCAGGACCAGAGCTGGCCGCCCGCCGGGACCGCTCGCCAGACGTTCCACCCGTCGGCGACGGGTGCGCTGACCACGACGGCGTCGAGCGGCACCGGCACGTTCACCGACAACGGCAGCGGCTCCGCGAACTCCTGGATCGCCTCCCCGGACAGCACGTCCACCTCCCGCACGCTGTACCGCACGGGCGCGCTGACCGCCGACCTCCGGCTCTCCGGCACCTCCTCCCTCACGGTGGCGGCGACGCCGTCCACGTCGACCGCGCACCTGTCGGCGTTCCTGGTCGACTACGGCCCGGCCACGATCCGCAGCGGTGAGGGCATCCGCACGCTGGCGACGGAATCGTGCTGGGGCGAGAGCCGCACGGGCGACGACTCCTGCTACCGCGACACCGCGACGACCACCACGGCGGTCAACGCCGAGATCATCGCGCGCGGCTGGGCCGACCTGGCCAACCACGCGTCGCTGACCGCGCCGACCACCCTGGTGCCCGGCACGAAGTACACGATGACCCTCCGACTGTCCACAACGGACCACGTCGTGCCGAGGGGGCACCGGCTGGGCCTGGTGGTCGCGGGCGCGGACACCAGCCAGATCAGCGCCCCGGCCAGGCTCCCCTCGGTCTCGCTGGACCTCGCCCGGACCTCCGTGCGGCTGCCGGTGGTCGGCGCTGTCCCGGCCGCCACCGGCGACCTGACCGTGGGCCGGGTCGGCACCCAGCCCGACCGCGCGCCGGGCAGGCTCGACGGCTAGTCGAACAGCGCCGCGGCCCGGCCTGACCGTCGACCGGGTGGGCTTCGAGGAGCGGGTCCTTCGGGTACCCGAAGCGCTGCGGCGGTGGATCGCGCGCGTCGCGGCCTTCCGCCACGCGCTGGCCCGCAGGTCCGCGCACGACGACCGGGTGGCCTGGCACGAGCGGCCGCCGCCCTGCTGCGTCGCGTTCCGTCGGGGGTGGGGGAGCCGCCCCCGCCCGGATCCTGCGCCGAACTGGTGACCTGAGTCACGAGGATTTCCATGTGCACGTGAGCTGCCGGGGTCGCTAGCCTTCGGTACTCAAGTTTGAATACCGAAGGGAAGTCCAGTGACCGTCCTGGTAACCGCCGCGACCGGCACCACCGGCCGCGCCGTCGTGCACGCACTGCTGGCCGCGGGTCAGCAGGTCCGAGCACTCACCCGACACCCGGCGAAAGCGGGCCTGCCCGACGGTGTCGAGGTCGTCCGGGGCGACCTCGAACGCCCCGAGGACCTGGCCGCCGCGCTCGACGGCGTCGACCGCGCCTACTACCTGCCCGTGGCCGTCCACGACGAGCGCGGGGTCGACCTGGCGGACGACTTCCTCGCCGCGGCGGCGGCGTCGGGGCTGCGGAGGATCGTCACGCTCACCGGCAGCGCCGTCACCACGCGGCGACCGGGCAGCTTCGAGCTGCTCCTCCAGGTGGAGCAACGGGTTGAGGCATCCGGACTGGAGTGGACCCACGTCC
Organism: Umezawaea sp.; assembly: GCF_057122925.1. NCBI lineage: Bacteria > Bacillati > Actinomycetota > Actinomycetes > Pseudonocardiales > Pseudonocardiaceae > Umezawaea > Umezawaea sp. The sequence continues at coordinate 66,773 of NZ_DBNGPQ010000056.1, forward strand.
GGCCGCACGAGTTCGCCGTGAACAAGCTCGACGTCTGGGCGCACTCGGTCCGCACCGAAGGCGTGGTGCGCAACGCTTTCCCCGACGGCACGGGTGTCCCGGTCCACGAGGCCGACATCGCCGAGGTCGCCACGACCGCGCTGCTGGAGGACGGCCACCGGGGCAGGGCGTACACGCTGACCGGTCCGGAGCGGCTCACCCACCGGCAGCAGGCCGCCGCGGTCGCCGAGGGCATCGGCAGGCCGCTGCGGTTCGAGCCGCTCACCTTCGGCCAGGCGCGGCGGATGCTCATCGAGGGCGGGTACCCCATGGCCATCGCCGAGTACATCTTGAGCTACCAGGCCGAGTTCGCCGAGGAGCCGCCGGAGGTCTCGCCGGACTTCGAGCGGGTCACCGGCAGGCCGGGGCGGACCCTCGTCGAGTGGGCGCGCGACCACCGAGCGGACTTCGGGCAGTCCTGAAACCGGACGAATGGTGACGGGAAACCGTCACCGGTGGTGAATGGGTGACCGTTCGCGCAGCGTTGCGTGAGTTGCCGCGTACCTTCGGTGACAGTCGCTCGTTTGCGTTCCGCGGCTGTGGTCGCATGTGACCGGTAATACCGTCCACATGCGACCACAGGTCCCGCTCCGATCGATTCGGGATCGGGCGAACTTCGACCGTGCCCGGTGTTCCGAATCGTTCTGACCAGCAGCGCCCCCGGCAGGATTCGAACCTGCGACCTCGGGATTAGAAGTCCCTCGCTCTCTCCACTGAGCTACGGAGGCTGGAGGGGATGCCGACCACGTGCCGTAGCAGCGTAGCCGTCCCCAACGGTCTCATCGCCGGAGGACGTGTGACCGTTTCCGTTCAGAGACCCGAATACTGTTAAGAATGGCCGAAAGTGACGCAGATCACCTTGGTGGCCGGGTGGAGGCCCGCAGCACGAGTTCCACGGGCACTCTGATCGGTCCGCCGGGGCTCTCGCCGTCGAGCAGCCTGAGGGCGAGTTCGCCCGCTCTTCGCCCTTTCTCGGCCAGTGGCTGCCGAACCGTGGTCAGCGGCGGGTCGGCGTGCTTGGCGTCGGGCACGTCGTCGAAGCCGGTGACCGACACGTCGTCGGGCGTGGTGAGCCCGGCGTCGCGCACGGCCCGCAGCGCGCCGAAGGCGAGCTCGTCGGACGCGCAGAGCAGGGCGGTGGGTCTGGGGTCCTGCTCCAGCAGCCATCTCGCGCCCGCGCGGCCCAGTTCCCGTCTGCTGCCGCTGGCTTCCCAGATCGGCACGCCGGTGATCCCCGCGGCGGCCAGCACGTCGAGGTAGCCCGCCAGCCGGTCCCTGGTGACCCGGAACGACGCCTCGGTCCGGCGGCGCTCGTCCACCGGGCCGGTCCTGCCTCCGGGGCGCAGTGCGAACGTGAGCACGCCGAAGTGCCGATGCCCCAACAGGAGCAGGTGCTCCGCCGCCGAACGGGCGCCACCGGTGTCGTCCACCTCGACGCGTGCCGCGCCGGCGAGGACCGGTTGGTCCACGACCACCATCGGCAGGCCGCGGGCGCGCACGGCGGCCAGCGCGGGCGCGTCGTCGGGCAGGGAGTACGCCACGAACACGTCGGCCTGCGCCCTGGCCACGGTCTCCGGCCGGGGTCCGCCGGTCTCGTTGCCCGGCATCAGCACCAGGCAGTGGTCACGACCGTCCACAGTGGAGGCCAGTCCGTCGAGGAACACGCTGACCGCCGGATCGGAGAACGCCGCGGTCAGCGGCTGGCCGAGCATGAACCCGACGGCGGCGCTGGACCTGGTCGCCAGGCTGCGGGCCACGGGGTCCGGTCCGGCGTAGCCGAGTTCGAGCGCGGCGGCCAGGATGCGCTCGCGCAGCGCGGCGGAGAGCTGGTCCGGCCTGTTGTAGGCGTTGGACACGGTCGCGCGCGACACCCCGACGACACCGGCGACGGTGTCGAGGGTCGGCTTGCGCGGTCGGGCTGTGTCCACACCGCAGAGGGTAGCCATCGACCTCGAAGATCGGACTGGACGGATCTGAAGCGCTTCAGTCATGCTGGGGTGAGACCCGATGAGGAGGACCGCCTTGCCGTCACCCCGACTGGCCGTGTTCATCGTCTTCGTCTTCAACGGCGCGGTCTTCGGCTCGTGGGCCGCCCGCGTCCCCGCGCTGGCGTCCCAGGTCGGCGCGGGCGAGGGCACGCTCGGCCTCGCGCTCCTCGGCGCCAGCATCGGGCTCGCGCTCACCGCGCCGTTCGCCGCGCGCCTCTGCGCCGCGTTCGGCGCTCGCCGCGTCGTACTGGTCAGCGGTGTCGCCAGCGCCCTCGTCCTCCCGCTGCTGGCGCTCACGGCCACGCCGGTGCACCTGGGCCTGGTGCTGTTCCTGCTGGGGTCGAGCATCGCCGCGCTCGACGTGTCGATGAACATCGCGGCGGTCGGCGTCCTGCGGGAGCTGGACCGGCCGCTGATGCCGCAGTTCCACGCGGGCTTCAGCTTCGGCGGTCTGATCGGCTCGATCGGCGCCGCGCTCGCCGCCGCCGCGTCGTGGAGCCCGCTGCCGCACTTCCTGGTCGCCAGCGCCGTCGGACTCCTGGTCCTGCTGCTCGTGCACCGCAGGGTGCCCGGCGAGTCCGGTGAACGCGACCGCGAGGTGGCCGTCGGTCCGCAGCCGACCGTCCTGCGCCGTCCGGTGCTGTGGCTGCTGGCGGGCGTCGCGTTCTGCTCGGCCATCGCGGAGGGCGCGTCGGCCGACTGGTCCGCGCTGTTCCTGGTGCGGGAGCGGGGGATGGGCGAGGCCGCCGCGGCCGTCGCGTACGCGGTGTTCTCCATCACGATGGCGCTCGCGCGGCTGTCCGGCGAGCCCGTCCAACGCCGCTGGGGTCCCTACCGCCTGCTCGTCGGCGGAGCGGTGGTCGCCTCGGTCGGGCTCACCGCCGCCGTGCTCGTCCCGGTGCCCGCCTCGGGCTACGTCGGGTTCGCGCTCGCCGGACTGGGGCTGGCGTTCGCCTTCCCGGTGATCATGGACCTGGCCGGGGAGGCCGGTCGCCGCGCCGACGGCACCGGCGGCGAGCGCGAGCTGGGACTGGTGACGACCATCGCCTACACCGGGTTCCTCGCCGGGCCGCCGATCGTCGGCGGGCTCGCCCACCTCAGCTCGCTCACGGTGTCGCTGGGCGTCGTCGCGCTCGTCTGCGCCCTCATGGTGCCGACGGTGTGGTTCGCCGCCCGCTCCCGCGCCCGCGAACTGGCCGCTAGGCGACCGGAATCCGTGCCAGCGCGGCCTTGAGCAGCGGTGCCATGACGACGACCATCTGGTCCGGCACACCGCCGGTCTGGGCCATCGCGACCAGGACGCTGCGGTTGGCGTTCACCGCGATCGTGGCGGTGCAGACCTCCTCCGGACCGGTCAGCTGGCAGAACATCCACGTCGAGTGGCCCTCCACCAACTGCTCCTTGCCGCCCTTCTGCCGGTCCCGCACCTGTTCGTAGCGCTGGTAGAGGGCGGTGACGACGGTCCGCCCGGTCGGGCTGCCGTCGTTCAGCAGGTACTGGCACGACTCCTGGATCGTGTCGTCCTGGCGGCGCGGGTCGCGCTTGAACACGCCGATGCCCTTGAGGTCGTTCGCGTCGAGCACCTTGCACGGGTCGACGCCCGCGACCGTGCGCGGCTTGGCGATCTTCGGCGCCGGACCCGCCGCGACCGACGTCGAGGGCGCCGTCGTCCTCGTCGCGGTCGTGGCCGAGGTGTTCGGGTCCGGCAGCGCGGAGCCGTTGACGGAGTAGCTGCAGCCCGCGAGGGCCAAGGCCGCCAGCACGAGCGGCAGTGCGCGAGGAGGGCGGGTCACGGGTCGGAACGGTAGTGGGTCGGAGCAGGACCCCGGCTGCCGCGCCCGCGTGGGCGAACAGGCCGGAGCACGGGGGGATGACAAGCCGCCTAGGCTCGATGCGTGCCCTCCGAAGCCCTCACCGACGCCGAGTCCCCGCCGAGCCCCCGCAGGAGGCGTACGGGACTCGTCCCCCTGCTGGTGGTCGGGTCCGGCGTCGCGGCGCTCGTCGCGGCCGGGCTCCTGAGCGCGACGGGCAACGACCGCACCGGTCTGATCGTCGTGCGGGTCCTCACCGAGTCCGCCGCGGTGGTGACCATCGGGTCGTTGCTGCTGGCCGCGTTCCTGGTGCCCCCGCAGCCTTCCGGGCTGCTGGCGGCCGACGGGTACGCGGCGCTGCGCACCGCGGGGTGGACGGCGCTGCTGTGGACGTTCGGCGCCGTGCTGGCCGTGCCGTTCACCGCCGCCGACGCGATGGGGCAACCCGTGTCGGTCATGTTCAACCCGGCCGAGCTGTTCCAGGCCGCCGGGTTCATCGAGCAGGCCCGCGCGTGGATGATCACCGCCGTCGTCGTGGCGCTGATCGCGCTGGGCAGCACGATCGTCCTGTCGTGGGGCTGGACGGCGGTGCTGTTCTCCGCGTCCCTCTTCGCACTGGTGCCGGTCGCGGTCACCGGGCACTCCTCCGGCGGCGGCTCGCACGACGTGGCCACCAACAGCCTCCTGTTCCACCTCGTGGCCGCCGCGCTGTGGGTGGGCGGGCTGATCGCCCTGCTGGCGCACGGCCGCAGGCGCGGCAACGACCTGGCGCTGGCCACGACGAGGTTCTCCGCCCTCGCGCTGGTCTGCTGGATCGTGATGGCCGTCTCCGGGATGGTCAACGCGCTGGTGCGGCTGCCGCTGGGCGACCTGTTCACCACGAACTACGGCCTGCTCGTGGTCGCCAAGATCGCCGCGCTGCTCCTGCTCGGCGGCATCGGCTACCTGCACCGGACCCGCGGCGTGCGCGACGTCGTGCGGACCGGCTCCGGCGCCGCGCTGCTGCGGTTGGCGGGCATCGAGGTCCTGATCATGTTCGTCACGCTCGGCATCGCGGCGGCCCTGAGCCGCACGCCTCCGCCGACCGACGGCAGGGTGCTGCCGAGCCGGGTGGAACTGCGCATCGGCTACGACCTCGACGGCGCTCCCACCGCGTTCCGGCTGCTCTTCGACTGGCGCTTCGACCTGATCTTCGGCACCGCGGCCGTCGTGCTCGCGGTGCTGTACCTGCTCGGCGTGCGCAGGCTCCGCGGGCGCGGTGACGCGTGGCCCGTCGGCCGCACGGTCGCCTGGGTGCTCGGCTGCGCCACGATCCTGGTCGGCACGTCCTCCGGCATCGGCCGGTACGCGCCCGCGATGTTCAGCGTGCACATGGGGGCGCACATGCTGCTCTCCATGCTGGCGCCGATCCTGCTGGTGCTCGGCGGTCCCGTGACGCTGGCGCTGCGCGCCCTGCCGACGTCCGGCAAGGACGGACCGCCCGGTCCGCGCGACTGGCTGCTGGCGTTCGTGCAGTCACCGCTCGCGAAGCTGCTGACCAACCCGTTCGTCGCCCTGTTCCTGTTCGTGGGGTCGTTCTACGGCCTGTACTTCTCCGGCCTGTTCGACGCCGCGCTGCCCAACCACTGGGCGCACCTCGCGATGAACGCCCACTTCATCCTGGTCGGCTACGTCTTCTACTGGCCGGTGATCGGCATCGACCCCGCCCCGAACCGGCTGCCCCCGCTGGGCAGGCTGGGCCTGCTGTTCGCGTCGATCCCGTTCCACGCGTTCTTCGGCATCACGCTGATGAGCTCGCAGACCGTGATCGGCGAGAACTTCTACCGCGGCCTCGGCCTGCCGTGGGTCTCGTCGCTGCTGGAGGACCAGCGGCTCGGCGGCGGCATCGCCTGGGCCGCCGGTGAGCTGCCGCTCCTGGTGGTGATGGTGGCGCTGCTCGTGCAGTGGGCCAGGTCCGACAACCGCGACGCCCGCCGGTCGGACCGGCGGGCGGACGGCGACGGGGACGCGGACCTCGCCGCGTACAACGCCATGCTGAAGAAGATGTCGGGCGACTAGAGGGGCTTGCGGAACCCCTTCACCGCGAACGCCCCGCCGACCGCCGCGATGACGAGGCTGGTCGCGATGGCGGCGAACGCCCCGGTGACCGGCTGGGCCAGCGCGAGCCCGCGCGCGGCGTCGACCGCGTGCGTGAGCGGGTTGACCGTGGCGACGGCCTGCAACCAGCTCGGCAGGCCGCTGACCGGCACGTAGGCGCTGGACGCGAACATCAGGGGGAAGATCGCCAGGAAGCCGACGGTCTGCATCAGCTCCGCGTTGCGCAGCCAGGCGGCGATGGCCAGGAACACCCAGCCGAGGCCCCAGCCGACGACCAGCGCGAGCGCCAGCGCGGCGGTCACGCCGAGGATCCCGCCCGCGGGGGCGAACCCGAAGATCGTCACCGCGAAGACGATCATGATCAGCAGTTGGAACGCCGAGCGCACCAGGTCGGACAGGCTGCGGGCGATCAGCACCGAACCCAGCTGGATCGGCAGCGAGCGGAACCGGGCGAGCACGCCGTTCTTCATGTCGGTCACGAGCCCGACGCCCGCCTGGAGCGCGGACTGCATCGCCGTGTTCACCAGGATCGCGGGCATCAGGAAGTCGATGTAGGCCACGCCCTGCGGGAACCCCGGCGTCTTCGCGATGCTGCTGAAGATCTGGCTGAACAGCGTCAGCATGATCAGCGGCTGGAGCACGCTGAAGATCACCATGCGCGGGTCGCTGACGACCGCCCGCAGCGATCTCTGCGTCAGCACCAGCACCTGGGTGGCGAAACCGCTGCCGCGCCACGCGGTGGGGGCCGCCGCGGCGGGCGTTGGAGCGAGTGTGGAGGTCATGCCCATCTCCTGTTCAGGCGGCCTGGTCGGCGGCGAGGGTGAGGTACACGTCGTCGAGCGTCGGCTCGCCGAGGGCCAGTTCGCTGGCCTCCAGGCCGACCTCGTCCAGCGCGCGGACCACGACGGCCAGCTCGCGCGAGGCGGTCACGGGTGCGGTGAGGCTGTTGTGCTCGACGTCGAGCACGGGCTGGAGACCCGCCTGTTCCAGCGACCGCATCGCCTTCGGCAGGTCCGCGGCGGCGGCGAGCGTCACGGTGACCGTGCGCTGGCCGACCTGGGCCTTGAGCTCCGAGCTGGTGCCGGAGGCGACGACCCTGCCCTCGGCCAGGACGGTGATCGAGTCGGCCAGCCGGTCGGCCTCGTCCAGGTACTGCGTGGTCAGCAGCACCGTCGTGCCCTCGGAGACCAGTCGTTCCACGATCTCCCACATGCTCAACCGGCTCGACGGGTCGAGGCCGGTCGTCGGCTCGTCCAGGAAGATCACGTCCGGGCGGCCGACCAGACCCGCGGCGAGGTCGAGGCGCCTGCGCATGCCGCCGGAGTACGTGCGCGACGGGCGCTTCGCCGCGTCCGCCAGGTCGAACACCTCCAGCAGTTCGGCGGCCCGCTCGCGCGCCTCCCTCGGGCTCGCGCCGAGCAGCCTGGCGATCAGCACCAGGTTGTCCGTGCCGGACAGCTGCTCGTCCACGGCGGCGAACTGGCCGGTGAGGCCGATCCTGCTGCGCACGTCGTGCCCCTGCGCGACCACGTCGAACCCGCCGACCCGCGCGGTGCCGGAATCGGGCGGCAGCAACGTGGTCAGCACGTTGACCAGGGTCGTCTTGCCCGCGCCGTTGTGGCCCAGCAGGCCGAGCACCGTGCCCCTCGGCACGGCGACGCTCACCCCGTCGAGCGCCTTCACGTCGCCGAACGCCTTGACGACGTCCCGCGCCTCGATCATCAGGTCGGTCATTGCTCTTCCCCTGTCCGGATGGTGCCGTGCAGGAACAGCTCGACGAGCTGGTCCGCTTCCGCCGCGCCCTCGCCGAACCCGTTGTGCTGCATCCGGTTCGTGAACACGAAGCCCATGAGCAGCCGGGCGGCCAGCAGCGGTTCGACCCGCAGCCGCTCGGCGTCGGGCTCGAACAGCTCGGCGACGCGCCGCATGACCCGCTGCATCTCCTCGGGCGGGCCCTTGCGCCCGCCGCCCTCCCCGCGCGGGTCGAACCCCGTGTCCTGGAGGGCGCTCATGAGCGACCACATGCGGTCCAGGTAGCCCGTGACGGCCCTGACCGCGCCGGTCAGCCGCTCCTCGATCGGGGCGGTCGCCGGGATGCGGTCGATCAGGTCGATCTCGGTGTCGGGCTCCATGGCGCTGCGCAGCGCGCAGGTCAGCAGTTCCTGCTTGTCCTTGAACGCCCGGAAGACCGTGCCCTCCGCGACGTCGGCCGCCTTGGCGATCTGGTTGGTGGTGACGTTCGCCCCGTGCACGAGCAGCAGCGGGATCGTGGCCTTGACGAGCGCCTCGCGGCGGTCTTCCAGGCTCATCGCCGGGGCTCGGCGTCGTCGGGTCGTGCCTTCGTCGGACATGTCACGACTGTATGAGTGAGCACTCACTCATGTCAAGGAGTGAGCACTCACTCATTCTAGTCCGCGCCTACCACAGGGGACCGACGATTCCGGTCCCACGCTCGCGACCTGTCCACAGGCGGGGTGGTCGTCCACAGGTCCGGAGATCGCGCTGTCCCGTACCCGTCGCAGGTCGGAAGCTTGTCGGGACAGAACTGGCAGCAGGGAATCGGGAGGCGCGGCGATGGGTTGGAATGACACGGCGATCACGGTTGTCGGTGTCGTGGCGAGCGAGGTCACGCACCGGGAGCTCGCCTCGGGCGTCAGCCGCACCTCGTTCCGGATCCTGTCCGTGGCGCGGCGGTACGACACCGACGCCCAGGGGTTCGTGGACGGCGACAAGCTGTTCCTGAACGTGACGTGCTGGCGGAGGCTGGCCGACGAGGTGGGCAAGGCGCTGGAGAAGGGCGACTCGGTGATCGTCACGGGCAGGCTGCGCAACCGCGACTACGAGCTGGACGGGAACCGGCGCAACGTCTCCGAGATCGAGGCGGCGGCCGTCGGCGCGAGCCTCCAGTGGGGTCGGGTGGCGATCGAGCACGACGGGTCCGGTTCGCCCGACGTGCCGATACCGGGCATGCCGGACCTCGTCGCTCCCCGCAAGGAGGGCGAGGGGGTGCCGGAGGTGGTGGGCGCGCTGCCCTGATGCGGCGGTCGGGTGCGGGGTGCGCGTCCGCTCGGGGCAACCCTCGAACGCGGGTGGAGAAGTCGTCCGCTCCGACCGCCGAGACGACAAGATGTACCGGAAGCCGCGCGGCGAAGGCCCGCGCGGATCGTGAACGCGAGTGCGGAGGAGGGAAGGTCGGAGATCGGCGTCGGGCGTGACCGCGCCGCCGGTTGTGAGGAGTGGACCGAGGAGTGCCCGCGCGAGCGGACGTCGGAACTTGACATCGACGGCCGGTCGGGCGGGTCAGAGGATGGGCTGGTCAACGCGCTGCGCGACCACTGAGCACGTGCCCCGAACGGGGTGTGTTGCAGGTGTGGGTGACCCTCGTCCGCGTTAACTCTTCAGTGTCGAAAGACGCGCTGCTGGCAACCGCGGTTCTAGCTCGATCGGCACCGCTCTACGATCGCGGCCATGGCCGAGTTCATTTACACCATGAAGAAGGTGCGCAAGGCGCACGGGGACAAGGTCATCCTTGATGACGTCACGATCATGTTCTACCCCGGTGCCAAGATCGGCGTCGTCGGCCCCAACGGGGCGGGCAAGTCGAGCGTCCTCAAAATCATGGCCGGTCTGGACACGCCGGGAAACGGTGAGGCGTACCTGGCTCCCGGCTACACGGTGGGCATCCTCCAGCAGGAGCCCCCGCTGAACGAGGAGAAGACGGTCCTCGGCAACGTCGAGGAGGGCCTCGGCGAGATCAAGGTGAAGCTCGACCGCTACAACGAGATCGCCGAGAAGATGGCCACCGACTACTCCGACGAGCTGATGGAGGAGATGGGCGCGCTCCAGGAGGACCTGGACCACGCCAACGCGTGGGACATCGACTCCCAGCTCGACCAGGCGATGGACGCCCTCCGCTGCCCTCCGCCGGACGCCGACGTCACCAAGCTGTCCGGTGGTGAGCGCCGTCGGGTCGCGCTGTGCAAGCTGCTCCTGAGCAAGCCCGACCTGCTGCTGCTCGACGAGCCCACCAACCACCTGGACGCGGAGAGCGTCCTGTGGCTGGAACAGCACCTCGCCGGGTACGCCGGTGCCGTCCTCGCCGTGACGCACGACCGGTACTTCCTGGACAACCTCGCCGAGTGGATCCTGGAGATCGACCGCGGCAAGACCCACCCGTACGAGGGCAACTACTCGACGTACCTGGAGAAGAAGGCCGAGCGCCTCGCGGTCCAGGGCAAGAAGGACCAGAAGCTCCAGAAGCGGCTGAGGGACGAGCTGGACTGGGTCCGGTCGGGCGCCAAGGCCCGCCAGGCCAAGTCGAAGGCCCGCCTCGACCGGTACGAGGAGATGGCGGCCGAGGCGGAGAAGACCCGCAAGCTCGACTTCGAGGAGATCCAGATCCCGCCGGGCCCGCGTCTGGGCAGCGTCGTGGTCGAGGTCAACGAGCTGAAGAAGGGCTTCGGCGACCGGGTCCTGATCGACGGCCTCACGTTCGACCTGCCCCGCAACGGCATCGTCGGCGTGATCGGCCCGAACGGCGTCGGCAAGACGACGCTGTTCAAGACCATCGTCGGGCTGGAGCAGCCGGACGAGGGCAAGGTCAAGGTCGGCGAGACGGTCAAGCTGTCCTACGTCGACCAGAACCGCTCGGGCATCGACCCCAAGAAGACCGTGTGGGAGACCGTCTCCGGCGGCCTCGACTACATCCACGTCGGCAACGTCGAGATGCCGTCGCGGGCGTACGTCAGCGCCTTCGGGTTCAAGGGTCCCGACCAGCAGAAGCCCGCGGGCGTGCTCTCCGGTGGCGAGCGCAACCGGCTGAACCTGGCGATGACCCTCCAGCAGGGCGGGAACCTGATCCTGCTCGACGAACCGACGAACGACCTGGACGTCGAGACGCTCGGCTCGATGGAGAACGCGCTGGAGCAGTTCCCCGGCTGCGCCGTCGTGATCTCGCACGACCGGTGGTTCCTGGACCGCGTGGCCACCCACATCCTGGCCTGGGAGGGCACGGACGAGGACCCGGCCAAGTGGTACTGGTTCGAGGGCAACTTCGAGGGTTACGAGAAGAACAAGCTCAGTCGTCTCGGCGCCGAGGCCGCGAGGCCTCACCGGGTCACCTACCGCAAGCTGACTCGGGACTGAGCCGGGACGCATGGCGGCGAGAGGCGAAGCGCAGGCGGACGTCGAGGTGAGCACGCTGGTCGTGCCCGCCTGGCGGCTGCGTTGGCGGGCACCGGAGCTTGCCCTGGTGCTCGGTGAGCGAGCCGTCGCGCTCGCCTCGACCCGCCGTGACGAGATCGACCGGTTGCGGGCGGAATCCCTGGTGATCTTCGCGGCCAACCGGATGGGGCGCGGTGTCCGCATCGCCGACCGCGCCCTCGACGCGCTGCGCGCGTCGGAGAAGGCGGGCGAGCAGGAGACCTCCTGGCGCCTGCGGATCGAACTGGCCGCGTGCGCGACCGCCGTCGGGGCCCCGTTGACGGGCTTCGGCGCGGTCCGCCCGGTGCTGGCGGCGGACGGCGTGCCGCACGCCCTCCGCGCCGCCGCGCTGGTCCAGGCGAGCGACTGCCTGGTCACCATCGGCCGGGGCCCGCAGCCGGGCATGGCGTTGAGCGAGGCCGACCAGCTCTACGTGGCCGACACCCTGCTCGACGCCGACACCCGCCTGCTGCAACGCGGCCTGCTCCACGCCTCCGCCGCGGCGCAGCACCGGCGGTGGGGCGACCTCCAGGCCGCCACCGACGCCGCGGGCAGGGGCTTGGAGCTGCTGGCCAAGCTCGGCGACCCGTCCGTCGACAGCGGCCAGGTCAGGGCGAAGCTGACCCTGGAACTGGTCTGCGCGCTGATGGACTCCAACCGGCTCGCCGAGGCCTCCGAGGTCGGGTCCCCGCTGCTGGACCTCCCGGTCCGCGCCCCGTCCGCGGGCGACGTCGGCTGGCTGCGGCTGGCGCTGGCCACCCGCGTCCACCTGCCCGCCGGTCGGGTCGACCTGGCTCGCGGGATGCTCCGCGACGCGGCGGACAGCGCTCAGCGCCACCAGTTGGACACCCTCCTCGCGGAGAGCCTGCTGGCGCTGGCCCACGTCCACGAGGTCTCCGGTGACCTGGCCGAAGCGCTGACCGACCTGCGTTCGGCGCACGCCGCCGAACGCCGTCGCGCTCGCGCCGTCTACGCCGTGCGCGCCCGCCTGGCGGCGGAGTTCTCCGGGGCCCACCGCCAGCCGGTGAGCCCGCACGAGCAGCTCGGCAGCCTGCTGCGCCCCGGCGAGGGGCGCTCGCCGTCCGCGCAGGGCGTGATGCGCGGCAGCCAGCCGCCCGCCGACGCCGTGCTGGCGCCCGAGCTGAAGCAGCAGCTCCGCCAGTGGCGTCCCACCCAGGCCACCCCCAAACCGGAGGGGCCGCGCGTCAAACGCGCCCTGCGCGCCGCCGAGGACATGACCGTCGAGGGCATCTCCGCCGCCCGCGCCCACGCGGCCGACCGCTGGCGCCTGGTCCAGCCCTTCGGCACGACCGCACCCGAGCCCGCCCAGGACCCCGCCGACGCCGTCGCGTCCACGGGCGGCAGGCGCCGTGCCGAGGACCGCGATCCCGCGGCCACCGACCTCCCGGCCACGTCCGAGCGGGGAGGGGAGACGGCCGTCCCCGCCACCGGCCTGATCGCCGCCGCCGGGGCGATGCGCAGCGGTCGCCGCCGCGCCGCCCGCGAGGCCGCCGAAGAGGACACCACGCCCACGCAGGCGCCGTCCGCGGAACCGTCGGTCCCCACCGCTCCCTGGGCCGCGGGGCAGGCCGCGCCGGACGAGACTCCCGACCCCGCTCCGGCCGCCGCCGACGGTCCCGACCACGGGACGGAGGCGCAGGGGCCCGAGGTCGCGAACGTCCTCGACACCCTCGAAGCCGCGGGCCTGCTGAACAAGCGCCGTTCGGGCGGGCGCAGGCGCGCACCCGACTCCGAGTCCCCCCAGCCTCCCGCCGCCGATCCCGCGCCCGCGGCGAGCGCTCCCGAGCCCGAGCCGCCGTCCGAGCCCGCTCAACCGCCGGTCGAGGACACCCCGAAGTGGCGGGTGGAACCCCCGAAGCGCCTCCGCTCCGACGACGACCAGCCGAAACGCCCGCCGTCGGACCTCTTCGACGCCCCCACCACGGTCTACCCGGCCGTCGGCGCGGACGGCATGCCCGTGGAGCGTCCCGCCGCGGGCCTCGGCGCGGCGTTCGCCAAGGGGCCGGTGATCCCCACCGCGCGCACCCCCCAGTCGTCGGGCCTGGAACCCCCGCACCGGTCCACGCCCGACGCGACCCCGCCGGGCGAGCACCCGACCGCCGCTCCGCGCGTCGGTCCCGACTTCCGCCTGGGTGCCGACTCCCTGGGCCGCTCGGGCTTCCGCCCGGCCTCGGACCAGCCGCCCGTGGCACCCGGAGCGTTCCCGGTTCAGCCGGAGAACGCCGTTCCGGCCGAGCCCCAGGGCTCCGCGCCGGTCCCGCAGGGCCAGGGCTCCACCGGTCCCGACTTCAGGCTGCCCGCCGACTCCTTCGGCCGCGACGGCTTCCGAACCGCCAACGCGGCCGATCCGGACCCCACCACGCCGCAGAACTGGCCCCCCACCACGACGTCGGGCCACGGCGCACCCGACCTGCCGACCACGTCCCCGCCCGATCACGGGTCGACGTCGCGGCAACCGGGGTGGGCCGGGTCCGAGTCGGGTGCGCAGACCCCGGACTGGTCCGCGGACGCCGCGGTGAACCGGGCCGCCGGTCTTCCCCCGGACTTCGGCCTCGGTCAGGGCTCGGGACGGACGTGGGTTCCCGACGACGGCCCCGGCTTCGGAGCGGGCTCGGCCGCGGACTGGACCGCGGACGCCCTGCCCGGCACCGGCTCCCGCCCCGCGGACCGGCCGTCCGACGATCCGGGTCCGGCCGAAGCACCCCCCACGGGTCTGCCGAACGACGAGCCCGGCTCGGACACCCACCACACCTCAGGCGCGGGCGAGGCCTCCGCTCAGTCCGGCAGGCGTCGCCAGCCCGAACCCGATGCCGGGGCCGCCACGCCCGGAAGCGACTTCGCCCGGCCAGACCCGCGCCACCAGACCGACCACGGCTTCACCACCGGCTCGCGACAGCCCGCGGGCGCCGGCTTCGACACACCCGACCACACCACCCTCGCTCCAGGAACGCCCCAGGAGCCCACCTTCGGCGCCGACCGGCCGACCTCCGCCGCCGGCTTCGGTCCTGGCGCCGATCGAAGGGCTCCCGCTGACGGGTTCGGTTCTCACTCGGACGGGCCGATCTCTGCGGATGGGTTCGGTGCTGACCGGTCGGGTCTTGGTGACGGGTTCGGTTCCCGCTCGGATCGGCCTGCTTCGGCTGACGGGTTCGGCTTTGACCGGTCGGGTCCTGGTGACGGGTTCGGTTCTCACTCGGATCGGCCGATCTCTGCTGACGGGTTCGGTGCTGACCGGTCAGGTCCTGGTGACGGGTTCGGTTCACACTCCGACCGGCCGACCCCCGCCGACGGGTTCGGCTCTGGTGCCGACCGGCCTGCTCCCGCTGACGCGGTCGACTCCCGCTCCGACCGGCCGGCTCCGTCCGATGGACTCGGGTCCCCCTCCGACCCGCCGAGCTGGGCCTCCGGTGCGCGGCCGAACTGGGATCCCGGCTACAGCTCCTCCGGCGCGGCGGACCCCGGCATCTTCCCCGGCGCCGAGTTCGGAGCCGCGGCGTCCGGCAAGGGCGCACCACCGTCGGACTTCTCGTTCGACGTCGACTTCCCGCGCTCGTCCGAGCCGGACGCCCTCACCGCCCCGCGGCCGCCCGGCAGCCCGACACCGGACCGCGAGCCGGAGCAGGTCCCGGCTGTCCCCGAACCGGGGCAGGTTCCGGAGGTCCCGGAGCCGGACCAGGTCCCCCCGATCCCGGACCCCGACCCGATCCCGCAGCCCGCCCCCATCCCGATGCCGCCGACCAGCAGCGGCTTCGACCTCGGCCGGTCGCGGTTCCTCACGTCCGCCGACGTCGAGGACGACCTGCCCGAACTCCCCAGGCGGGTCCCGGCCGAGGCACCGCCCGTCGAGCCGGACCCGTTCGTCACGGCCGTCGTGGTCGGCGACCGGACGATCGAGGTCCCCAGCGCGGCGCGGGCGTCGCGGCGGCACAAGAGCGACCTGAGCCTGGCCGAGCTGCTCACCGAGGCGCTGGTGGCGTACGAGACCGGTCGCCGGTCGGACCCGGACCCGGACCAGACGGCCGGTGAGGAGATCGCGGACTGGATCTCGTCCGCTGAGACGCCGACGCCGCCGGGCACGCCCGAACCGCCCGCGTCGCCGATCTCGCCGGACCGCCTGGAGCGGGCCGGGCACCACGTGGCGGAGCCGGAACCGGCGGCCGACCCCGAGCCGAGGCCCAGGGCCGTGCCGACCGATTCCGAGAAGACGACGTACCTCACACCGGTGCGGGACGTCGAGTCGACCGCGCCCATCTGGGAGCCGGGACCGGACGGGGAGCCGCACCCGCCCTACGACAGTTGGACGCTTCCCGAATCATGAGAATATGATTTGAGGTTTTAATAAGGTTTCCCGCTGGTAACAAAGGCTTGGCTACGAGAAATACGCGAAAAGTCGCGATAATCGGCTTTCCCGAAAGTAGTCCAGGTTGTTCGATTCAGTACCCGGGTCATTGCCACCCCGTTCGAACCGGCCATCTACTGTGGTCCTCGGACCCGGTACACAGAGGTGCCGGATAGCTTGGAGAGTCGTCTGAACATGTCCTCGACTGGAGCCCCGTCCCGTTCCGAGTTCGAAGCCGGTCGCGCCGAACCTGGCAAAAGCCGCTCGGCGAGCCCCGAGCAGGTTCGGGATGAATTGATCGAACGGGCTGCCGCCGCCGCGCCGGAACTCGCCGATCTCATCCGCCTGTACTACCGCCACGCACCCTCCGAGGAAGTCAACGACGACGACCCGGTGGACCTGCTCGGCGCCGTGCGGTCGAACCACCAACTCGCCGAGTCGCGGGTGCCCGGCCGCCCGGCCGTGCGCATCCTGAACCCGACCCGCGCGCACGACGGCTGGGAGTGCCCGGTCACGGTCGTGCAGGTCGTCACCGACGACATGCCGTACCTGGTCGACTCCGTCGCCTCCGAGCTGACGCGCGGCGGTGTCCAGGTCCAGCGCGTGGTGCACCCGATCGTCGTGGTCCGCCGCGACCCGGTGACCGGTGTGCTGCACGAGGTCCTGCCGCTCGCGGACCCGTCCGCGCCACCGGCCGACGCCATCGCCGAGTCGTGGATGAACATCGAGGTCGACCTGATCACGGACCCCGACCGGGCCCGTGAGCTGGAGACCCGGCTGCACACCGTCCTGAACGACGTCCGCGAGGTCGTCGAGGACACCGACAAGATGACCACGACGGCCCGCCAGCTCGCCGACCAGCTCGACAGCGACCCGCCGCGGCTGTCGCAGGACGAGACGAGCGACGGCGCGAAGCTGCTGCGCTGGCTCGCCGACGACCACTTCACCTTCCTCGGCTACCGCCAGTACGAGCTGATCCGCGACGACCCCGCGACCAACGGCGAACCGGCCCTGCGCGCGGTGCTCGCCTCCGGTCTCGGCGTGCTGCGGCAGGACAGCCTGGCCGCGCGCAGCCTGACCGCCGGGCCGGACGCGGGCGCGCAGGCGCTCTCGCCCGAGCTGCTGGTGCTGACGCAGGCCAGCGCGCAGTCGAGCGTGCACCGCTCGGTGTACCCGTACTACGTGGGCGTGAAGACGTTCGACGCCGACGGCAACGTGACCGGTGAGCACCGGTTCCTCGGCGTGTTCGGCACGACCGCGCTGCACGAGGACGTGCTGGACATCCCGGTGATCGAACGCCGGGTGCGCGACGTGATCCACCGCGCGGGCTTCCCGCTGCACTCGTACTCGGGCCAGCGGATGCTGGAGGTCGTCCAGAACTACCCGCGCACCGAGCTGTTCTCGGTCGACGCCGACACGCTCTACGCGACCGTCGCCGGGGTCATCGCGCTGGCCGAACGCCGTCGTCTGCGGCTGTTCCTGCGCCGCGACCCGTACGGCCGCTTCTACTCGTGCCTGGTCTACCTGCCGCGCGACCGCTACACGACGACGTCGCGGCTGGCCATGCAGGAGGTGCTGCTCGACGCGCTCGGCGGCGTGAACCTGGAGTACAGCGCGCGGATAGGGGAATCGGCCCTCGCGCGGGTGCACTTCATGGTGCACACCGACCCCGCCCGCGGCGCGGTCGAGGTCGACACCGCCGAGTTGCAGAACCGCCTGGCCGAGGCCGTGCGGAGCTGGGACGACCGGATGGTCGACGCCGTGCTGGCCGAGCAGGCCGACGGCGGGCAGAACGGCGGCCTCGGCACCGAATCGGCCGGTGAGCAGGGCCAGCGGTTCGCCGTGGCGTTCCCGGAGGCCTACAAGGAGGACTTCTCCGCGGCCGACGGCCTCGCCGACTTCCGCCGCATCGAAGCGCTCCGGCCGGGCGACCTGGACATGGTCTTCTACGTGCCGGAGAACGCCGAGCCGGGGGAGCGGCGGTTCAAGCTGTTCCTGGCGGGCGACCGGATCACGCTGTCGCAGGTGCTGCCGATGTTGCAGCGCATGGGTGTCGTCGTGGTCGACGAGCGCCCGTACGAACTGGTCCGCGAGGACGGCGTGCAGTGCTGGATCTACGACTTCGGCCTGCGCATCGAGCCGAAGATCCTGGACCGGCTCAACACCTCGGACCTGGACACCGTGCAGACCCGCTTCCAGGAGGCGTTCGCCGCCGCGTGGCGCGGTGAGGCGGAGGTCGACGGCTTCAACACGCTGGTGCTCCAGGCCGGTCTGACCTGGCAGCAGGCCGCGATGCTGCGCGCGTACGCGAAGTACCTGCGCCAGGCGGGCACGCCGTACAGCCAGGACTACATCGAGGACGTCGTGCTCGGCCACACGGAGGTGGCGAGCGAGCTGGTGCACCTCTTCGAGGCGCGCTTCGACCCGGCGCTGGACGACGCGAACCGGTCCTCGCGCACGGAGTCGCTCACCGGCGGCCTGGTGAAGCTGATCGACGACGTGACGAGCCTGGACGCGGACCGCATCCTGCGCAGCCTGCTCACGCTCGTGCAGGCGACGCTGCGGACGAACTACTTCTTCCGCGACGCGAGCGGCAACGCCCGGCCGTACCTGGCCGTGAAGCTGAACCCGCAGGCCATCCCCGAGCTGCCGCAGCCGAGGCCGCGGTTCGAGATCTTCGTGTACTCGCCCCGCATCGAGGGCGTGCACCTGCGCTTCGGCTCGGTCGCGCGCGGTGGTCTGCGCTGGTCGGACCGGCGGGAGGACTTCCGCACGGAGATCCTCGGCCTGGTGAAGGCCCAGGCCGTGAAGAACGCGGTCATCGTGCCGGTCGGCGCCAAGGGCGGCTTCGTCGTGAAGCGCCCGCCCGTCTCGACGGGCGACACGGGCCTGGACCGCGAGGCGTTCCTGGCGGAGGGCGTCGCCTGCTACCGCCAGTTCATCTCCGGTCTGCTGGACCTGACCGACAACCTCGACTCCGGCAAGGTCGTCCCCGCGCCGCAGGTCGTCCGGCACGACGGCGACGACACGTACCTGGTGGTCGCGGCGGACAAGGGCACCGCCCAGTTCTCCGACATCGCCAACGAGGTCGCCGTGTCCTACGGCTTCTGGCTCGGCGACGCGTTCGCCTCCGGCGGCTCGGTCGGCTACGACCACAAGGCCATGGGCATCACCGCCAAGGGCGCGTGGGAGAGCGTGAAGCGCAACTTCCGCGAGCTGGGCGTCGACACCCAGTCGCAGGACTTCACCGTCGTCGGTGTCGGCGACATGTCCGGAGACGTGTTCGGCAACGGCATGCTGCTGTCCGAGCACATCCGCCTGGTGGCGGCGTTCGACCACCGGCACATCTTCATCGACCCCACCCCGGTCGCCGCGCCGTCGTTCGCCGAGCGCAAGCGGCTCTTCGAGCTGCCCCGCTCGTCGTGGGCGGACTACGACCTGTCGCTGGTCAGCGCGGGTGGCGGTGTCTGGCCGCGCACGGCGAAGTCCATCCCGCTCAGCGCCGAGGTGCGCGAAGCGCTGGGCATCGACGCCGGCGTCGAGAAGCTGTCGCCGCAGGACCTGATGAAGGCGATCCTGCTGTCCCCGGTCGACCTGCTGTGGAACGGCGGCATCGGCACGTACGTCAAGGCCGCGACCGAGACGCACGCCGAGGTCGGCGACAAGGCCAACGACGGCCTCCGCGTCAACGGCGTCGACCTGCGGGTCAAGGTCGTCGGTGAGGGCGGCAACCTGGGCCTGACCCAGCGCGGCCGGATCGAGTTCGCCCGCAAGGGCGGCAAGGTCAACACCGACGCGCTGGACAACTCGGCCGGTGTCGACTGCTCCGACCACGAGGTCAACATCAAGATCCTGCTGGACCAGCTCGTCCGCGACGGCAAGTTCGACCAGCAGCAGCGCAACGAGCTGCTCGGCCAGATGACCGACGAGGTCGGCGAGCTGGTGCTGGCGGACAACTACTCGCAGAACGCCGTCATGGGCGTCAGCCGGGCGCACGCGGCCCCGATGCTGTCGGTGCACGCGCGGCTGGTCGCGGACCTGGAGAAGCGCGGCGTGCTCGACCGCGAGCTGGAGGCGCTGCCCAGCGCCGCCGAGTTCCGCGCCATGGAGAAGGCGGGCAGCGGCCTCACCTCGCCCGAGCTGTGCACGCTGCTCGCGCACGTGAAGCTCGCGCTCAAGGAGGACGTGCTCGCCAGCGACCTGCCGGAGGTCGAGACGTTCGCCCGCAAGCTGCCGGAGTACTTCCCCAGCGAGCTGCGCGAACGCTTCGACGACGTGATCCCCGCGCACCCGCTGCGCAAGCAGATCACGACGACCGTGCTCGTCAACGAGGTCATCGACGGCGCGGGCATCTCCTACCCGTTCCGCCTGACCGAGGAGATCAGCGCGTCCCCGACCGACGCGGTCCGCGCGTTCGCCGTGGTCACCGAGATCTTCGGCCTCAAGGCGCACTGGGAGGAGATCCGGGGCCTCGACAACCTGCTCGACACGGCCGTCGCCGACGAGATGGTGCTGGAGTCGCGCAGGCTGCTCGACCGCGCGTCCCGCTGGCTGCTGTCCAACCGGCCGCAGCCGTTGCAGGTCGGCTCGACGATCTCCCGGTTCGCCGGTGTGGTCACCGAGCTGGCGGGCAGGATCCCGGACCTGTTGCAGGGGCGTGAGCGCACGTCGCTCGACCTGCACGTGGCCCGACTGGTGAAGGCCGGTGTGTCGGAGGACCTGGCGTGCCGGGTGGCGTCGCAGCTCTTCACCTACAGCCTGCTCGACATCACCGAGATCGCCGAGCTGGCCGAGCGCGAGGCGGGGGACGGCACCGGGCTGCTCCCGGAGCGGTCGCACCTGGAGACCGCCGAGCTGTACCACGCGCTGTCCGAGCACCTGGGCATGGACCACATGCTCAGCTCGGTGAGTTCGCTGGAGCGCGGGAACCGGTGGCACGCGCTGGCCCGGCTGGCCCTGCGGGACGACTTCTACTCCTCGCTGCGCGCGATCACGCTCGACGTGCTGCGCATCAGCGACCCCGGCGACAGCCCGGAGGAGAAGATCGCGACCTGGGAGCAGATGAACGCCTCCCGGTTGAGCAGGGCCCGCGCGGCGCTGGAGGAGATCAACCAGGCGAACCGGTTGGACCTGGCCACGCTGTCGGTCGCCGCGCGGCAGATCCGCGGCATGGTGCTGTGACGTGAGGTGTGCGGGAAGCCCCCGGAGCCCCGCGGGTTCCGGGGGCTTCCCGTCGCTGGGTCACTGGTGCGGGATGGGGATCCCCGCGGCGCGCAGATCGGCCTCGACGAGCGCGTTCAGGCGCGCCCAGCTCGTTCCGACGCCCTCGCTGTGGTGGTTGACCAGCCCGTAGCGGGCGGCGGCGTCCGGTGGGAGCCGGAAGCCCGCCGGTACCTCCAGCAGTTCCCGGTTGGCCAGCAGGCCCGCGGACAGGGCCGAGGCCAGTTCGTCGATCCGGGGGTCGTCCGGGGCCCACGACCGCGCGTCCCAGGCGCGCTTGGTCAGCTCGACGAACGCGGGATCGTCGAGCCGGTGGTCGAGCTGGGTCAGGAACAGGTCGAACAGGTCCGGCGCCAGTGCCCTCGCCAGCACCAGGGCCTCCCGCTGGCCGGCCACGTAGTCGGGGCTGAAGCCCAGGTCGGTGAGCCTGCGCAGGAGCGTGAGGGCGCGGTCGGGGAGCAGGAGCCGGTCGCCGTCGGCGAGCCGCCGCAGCGTGTCGCGGCGGGCCACCAGGTCGGCGATGCGGTCGGTGAGGCGCTGCTCGACGTCGGCGACGGCGGTCGCGAACCGCTCGGTGTCGGCGTCGAGCATGGACCCGACCTCGGCCAGCGGTGCGCCCGCGGCGGCCAGGGTCCGGACCTGCACCAGGCGGAGCAGGTCGGCCGATCCGTAGCGGCGGTAGCCGGAGCTGTCGCGCGGTGGTTCGTCCAGCAGGCCGTGCCGGTGGTAGTGCCGCACGGCCTTCACCGTGACACCGGCGAACGCCGCGGCCTGACCGATCGTGACGCCGGTCGGGTGTCCCGTCATCCGTGGTGGTCGACTTCCTGGTCGGGGCAGAACACGTCGTGGACCAGCGAGGCCAACGCCCGCGGGAACGCCGTCGCCAGGTCGATCTCGGAGGCCCCGGACGTCAGCGCCGCGGTCAGGGTCGTGCTGCCGTCGGGGGTGCTGTACATCAGCGCTCCGTGGCCGATGGTGCTGCCGTTGTGGCGGAGGACGGTGGTGCCGCAGTCCGTCTCCTCCACGAACAGGCCGAGACCGTAGCCGATCTTCGGGTGCGGTGTGCGCATCTCCGCCAGGAGCGGGGCCGGGAGGAGAGCTCCGCTCAAGAGGGCGGAGAAGAACGTGGACAGGTCCTGGGTGGTGGAGATCATGTCGCCCGCGGCGAAGAACAGGGACGTGTTCTGGCGGGTGACGTCGACGGTCTTCCACTCGCCCGCGTGCTGGTAGTGGTAGTAGCCGTGGGAGTGCGGTTCGGCGATGTCGGGGTCGGCGCCGGGCAGTTCCGTGTGCCGCAGTCCCAGCGGGTGCAGGATTCGTCGGCGCACCTCGTCGGCGAAGGGGCGGCCGGTGATGTCCTCGACCAGGAGGCCGGCCAGGGTGTAGTTGGTGTTGGAGTAGCTCCAGTCCGTGCCCGGTGCGAACCGCGGTGGCTTGGAGAGGGACAGCCGCACCAGTTCGTCCGGGTGGTAGGTGTGGAAGCGGTTGTCCACCCATTCCTGGCCCGTTGAGGGGAGCCCAGGAGCGGTGGTGCCGTCCCGGTTGAGGTCGCCGGTGTGGTTGAACACGCCGCTGGTGTTCTGGAGCAGCATCCTGGTGGTGATCCGCCGGTCCAGGGCGAAGCGGGGGAGGTGGTCGGCCACCGGGGTGTCGAGGGCGAGCCCGCCCTCGGAGACCAGGTCGAGGACGACTGCGGCGGTGAAGGTCTTGGTGTTGCTGCCAATGCGGATCCGGCCGTCGGCGGGGGGTGGGGTTCCCGTGTCCTGCTCGCGGGTTCCGGCGGTGCTGGTCCGGTTGGTGCGAGGGGTGCGCACGCGTAGTTCCGCGCTGGCGAAGCCGAGATTGACGAGGGTGCGGGCTGAGTCGTCCAGGGTTCGGGTCGGCATGTGCGCAGGGTTCAGGTTGACCCTGGGGCGGGGTCAAGGGAAAGCGGCTCGGTCGCCGACGCCGGGGTGCGACCGGTTTGACGCGGGCCCGTCGACCTGTCCCTTTGTCCGGTTGGGAAGGGCAGGTGGAAAGCCCTTGCCGACAAAGGGGCAAATCCCCGAGCGAATCCGGCGGCGGTTCGTGCCGGGTTGGGTGGTGCTGGCCTTCTCGGGTGTGGCGTTAGGTTGGTGTTCGTGGGGTTTGCCATGAGTGTCGAGCAGGTGCTCGCTGTGCGGATGCGGGCGCAGAGGCTCGTTTCTCCCGCTCGTGGTCTGCGTGATGTGGTGGCGTTGCAGGCTCAGGACGTCCGTGCCCTCGGTGTTGCCGCCGGAAATCGCGGGTTGGGTGTCGAAGGGGTGCGCACGTGGGCTTTTCGGGGCACGTTGCACCTGCTCCACGCCGCTGATGTGCGGTGGGTCCTGGGAGTGGTCGGACCGCGTTCTGTTGCCGCTGGTGCTCGTCGGCGGGCTCGGTCGGGGTTGGACGACGAGTTGTGCCGTCGCGCGTTGGGGGCGTTGCGGGAGGTCCTCCAGGAACCGCGGGATCGTGCTGGTGTCGTTCGGGCGCTGGCCGAGGTCGGGGTCGTGGTGGACCCAGGGGGGCAGGCGCCCGCGCACCTGTTGGCGTTCGCCTGCCTCTCCGGGGTGGTCCAGCGGGGGCTGGACGACCGGTACTGGCTGCTCGCGCCCGACGACGGCGAGGATCCGCGTGGTGTCACCGAACTGTTCCACCGCTACCTCGGTGCCTACGGTCCGGCCACCGTCGAGGACTTCGTCACCTGGAGCGGGCTGCGGGCGGCCGACTGCCGCGGTCTCGACCTCGACGGGCTGCGGGACACCGGGTTCGGGTTCGTCCTGCCCGGTACCGAGCCCGCTGAACCCGTCGGGGCGGTGGCGTTGCTCGGGCACTCCGACACCTACCTGCTCGGGTACCGGGACCGGTCGCTCGCGCTGGACCCGGCGTACGCCCCCCGGATCCAGACGGGTGGGGGTTTCCTCACACCGCACGTGGTGCTCGACGGGCGGGTCGTGGGGACGTGGAAGCGCTCCGGCGGTGAACTGGTGCTCGCTCCGTTCGAGCCAGGGCGGGGCCGGGAACTCCGGCGGTTGCTGGGCGAGGACACTCGTTAGGCTGGGGAAATCCACAGACTTGCAGGAGGCGCGTTCCGTTGGGTGTGTTCGTCACGGGTGTCCGGCCGCGATGGTCGGACATGGACGCGTTCGGCCACGTCAACCACGCCAACACGGTGACGTTGCTGGAGGAGGCGCGGGTCGACCTGCTGTTCACCGAGGCCGCCCGGCACGGCGTGACGGACATGACACACGGCATGGTGGTGGCCCGCCTCGTGGTGGACTACCTGACGCCGATCGTGTTCACCGGCGACGAGATCGTGGTCGAGATGTCGGTTCGCGAACTCCGGTCGGCGTCGTTCCTGCTCGACTACACCGTGCGGAACCAGCGCGGTGAGGACAGCGTCGTCGTGACGAAGGCGGAAACGCTGATGGTGCCCTACAACGTGACGGCCGCACGGCCGCGGCGTCTCGACGAAGCCGAGCGCGACTTCCTCGCGGGCTGGCGGGCCGGAGGTAACGGTGCCTGAGTTGATCCTGGCCGATCCCGCCGAGCGGGACGACCTCGGCGCGTTCGTGGCCCGCGCCGTCCGGCTGGAGCCGCAGGCGGTGGTCCGGCTGCGCAACCGCGGTGACAGCGGGCTGGTGGACGCGTGGGTGGCGACCCCGTTCGACGCGCTGGCCACGCGCACGGTCGCGGGCCGCCTCGAACCGTCGGACGTGACGGTGTCGGGCAGCGACCTGCTGATGGGGCTGGCCGTGGTGCGCAGCGCGACGGTCGACCCCGGCCCGGCGAAGGACCTGATGTGGCGGTCGGCGCTCCCGCCGACGGCGGGCTGGCTGCCCGTGGACCGGCTGCCCGGCAGCGTCGTGTCCGGGCTCGCGGACGAGGGCGTGGCGGTGGCTCGGGAGAACGCGGGCCCGCACGGCACGCCGCCCGCGTCGCTGCTGGACCAGACGGTGATCACGGTCAGCGGGTCCGGCCTGGACGTGAAGGTGCCGCTGCGGTGCCTGTTCGCGCTGTCCGGCATGGGCTTCCTCGGCACGACCGAGGAGGACGAGGTGCGCGTGACCGCGACGGACTCGTGGCTGCGGATCGACGCGCGCTTCGGCGCGATCGTGCGCCGCAGGCACTCCATGCTGCCGCTGCTCGTGTGAGCCGATCCCCGGTTTCGACTACCGTGGTGGCTCCGCCGTAGTCGCGCGGGGGGCGCGTCCGGCGTGGCGGGGGGAGTCGCGTGGAGTTCCGGGTCCTCGGACCGATCGAGGCGTACGTCGACGGTGCGGCGGTGCCCGTCGGCGGCCCCAAACCGCGCACGCTGCTGGCGCTGCTCGCCGTGCACGCGGGCCGGGTCGTCTCCCAGGACCAGCTCGTCGACGCCGTGTGGGGCGAGGAGCCGCCCGAGCAGACCCGTGCCGCCGTCTACACCTACGTGTCGACGCTGCGGCGCGCGTTCGCCGAGGAAGCGGACGTGCTCTCGCGCAACGGCGGCGGCTACCTGCTCGCGGCCGAACTGGACCAGGTCGACCTGCACGTGTTCACCACCGAGGTCGTCGCGGGTCGCAAGGCCCTCGCCGACGGCGACCTGGAGGAGGCCGCCGCGCGCTTCACCGCCGCGCTGTCGGTGTGGCGCGGCCCGGCGCTCGGTGGTGCGCAGGGCCGGTGGGCCGAGGGCGAGCGGTCCCGGCTGGAGGAGCTGCGGCTGGCCGCGCTGGAGGACCGCGTGGACGCCGACCTGGCGATCGGCCGCGGAGCCGCGCTGGTCCCGGAGCTGAGCGCCGCCGTGGCCGCGCACCCGCTGCGCGAACGCCTGCGCAGCCAGCTCATGCTCGCGCTGCACCAGTCGGGCAGGCAGGCGGAGGCGCTGGCCTGCTACCGCGAGGGCCGCCAGGTCCTGCTGGACGAGCTGGGCCTGGAGCCCGGCCAGGCGCTGCGCTCGACGCACGACCGCGTCCTGCGCTCCGACGCCGAACCGACCCCACCGCCCGCGTCGCCGCCGGACGCCGTGGAGGTGGTCGTCGTGCCGCAGCGGCCCAGCCAGCTCCCGTTCGACATCGCCGACTTCACCGGCAGGCTGGACGAGGTCACCCGGCTGTCGGAGCACCTGTCCTCGACGGGATCCGCCGTGCGGCTGTGCGCGATCTCCGGCAAGCCGGGCGCGGGCAAGTCGACGCTGGCCATGCACGTGGCCCACGCCGTGCGCGGGCACTTCCCCGACGGCCAGCTCTACGCGACCCTGCGCGGCGTCCAGGCCGTGCGCGCGGACCCGGCCGAGGTGCTGGCGGGGTTCCTGCGGGCGCTCGGCGTCGCCGACTCGGCGGTGCCCGCCGAACTCGACGAGCGCGCCCAGCTCTACCGCACCCTGCTGGCCGACCGGCGGGTGCTCGTGGTGCTCGACGACGCCGCCGACGAACGCCAGATCCGGCAGCTGCTGCCGGGCAGCCCCTCCTGCGCGGTGCTCGTGACCAGCCGGGAACGGCTCGGCGCGCTCGGCGGTGCGGCCCAGTTCGGCTTGGACGTCCTGGACGACGCCGAGGCGTTCGAACTGCTCGACCGGGTCATCGGCGGTGGCCGCGCGAGCACCGAGCCGGAGGCCGCGCAGGACATCGTGCGGCTGTGCGGACGGCTGCCGCTGGCCGTGCGGATCGCCGGTGCCCGCCTGGCCGCCCGTCCGCAGTGGAAGCTCGCGCGCCTGGCCGACCGGCTGCGCGTGCAGCGCCGGGTGCTCCAGGAGCTGACGCTGGGCGACCTGGAGGTGCGCGGCAGCCTGGCGCTGAGCTACGGCGGACTGGCCGAACGGGAACGCGCCGCGCTGCGCCGCCTCGGCCTGCTCGACGTGTCGACGTTCGGCGGCTGGCTGGTCGCCCCGCTGATCGACTGCTCGCCGGACGAGGGGGAGGAGGTCGTCGAGCGGCTGGTCGACGCCCAGCTCCTCGACGTCGTGACCAGCGACGACAGCGGCGCGCTGCGCTACCACGTGCACGACCTGACCAGGGCGTTCGCGCGGGAGCGGGGAGACGCCGAGGAGTCGGGCGCCGAGGTCCGCGCGGCCTGCACCCGTGCCGCCGAGGCGTGGCTGACGCTGGTGGAGACGGCCGGGCAGCGGATGCCGCACGCCCAGTTCGGCGAGCGCGGGGTCCCGTCCCCGTCGCCCTACCTGGACGCCGACCTGGCCGACGAGCTGCTCGCCGACCCCGAGGCGTGGTTCGACGCCGAGCAGTCCGACCTGGTCGGCGTGGTCGAGCGGATCAGCGAACTGGACCTCACCGACATCGCGACCAGGCTGGCCGCGGCGCTGTGCTCGTCGCGGTTCTCCGTCCGCAACCTGTTCGGCCAGTGGTGGCGCACCCACTCGGCCGCGCTGGACGCCGCCCGCCGGGTCGGTGACCGCACCGGTGAGGCGCGGCTGCTGTCGGGGCTCGGCTGGTTGCGCTACGAGCAGGACCGCTTCGACGAGTCCTCGGGCTACTTCGAGCAGGCGCTGGAGGCGTACGCGCACACCGCGGACGCCCGCGGCCAGGCCCTGGCCCGGCTGGCGCTGAGCACCGTGCGCCGCGAACGCGGCGAGCTGACGAAGGCCCACGAGTCGCTGAGCCTCGCCCTGCTGGAGCTGCGCGAACTGGACGAGCCGCACGCCGTCGCCCAGGCCGAGCACGAGCTCGGCCGCGTGCTCACCGAGCGGGGCGACCTGGACGGCGCCTTGGAGACGTGCGAGCGGACCCTCGCCGCCTACCGCTCGTTCGACGACCGGCGCGGCACGGCCATCGCGCTCCGGTCGGTCGGCATCGCGCTCCGCGCCGCCGGCCGCCTGGACGAGGCCGCGCAGCGCTGCGAGGCGGCCGTCGACGTGCTGCGCGGGCTCGGTGACCGGCTGATGTCGGCCTACGCCGTGCAGGCCCTGGCGAAGGTCCGCATCCGCCAGGGCCGCGGCGACGCCGTGCGCAGCGACCTGCTGGAGTGCCTGGCCACGTGCAACGACATGCAGGACGGCTTCGGCCAGGCGCTGCTGCTGCGCACGCTCGGTGAGCTGGAGCAGGCGGCGGGACGCCCGGAGGTGGCCCACCGCTACCTGGAGCGCTCCCTCCAGTGGTGGGACGCGCTGGGCCTGCCGGTGTGGCGGGCCCGCACGCTGCGCGACCTGTCGTCCGTCCTGGTCGCCCTCGACGACCGGTCCGCGGCCGACCGGGCGTGGACCGAAGCGCTGTCGATCTTCGAGCGGCACGGCAGCCGGGAGGCGCGCGAACCGAGGGAACCCCGGCCGCAGGACGTCCTCAACCCCGCGTGACGGTGTGGTCGACCCGGTGCGCGAAGAACCAGCCGCGCCGAGTCCTCGTCGGCAGCAGCTCGGCCGAGTCGACCCGGAGCCCGCCCGCCTCCGGCGAGGTGGCGGGCCCGACGACCACGATCGGGTCGTCCGGGCCGCTCAGCCCGCGATCCGGGTCCGGTTGGTCAGCCCGAGCGTGGCCAGCAGGTTCCGCACGGGCGTCTCCGCGGTCCGCGCGGACAGCACCAGCCGGTCGGCGACGGCGCGGTTGGGCAGCCCCGCGCCGACCATCCCGGCGACCTCGCGCTCACGGACCGCCGCCCCGCCGGGACTCCCCTCCACCTCAGACCAGCCACACCGCGGTGTCCGGGGGCAGCTGCGCGCCGTCCATGGGCCCGCTGGAGATCAGGATCTCGCCGGGCGGCAGCGGCACCGAGGCACCGGACGTGTTGAGCGCGCAGATGAGCCCGCCGCCCTTGCGGCGGAACGCGAAGCAGCCGGGAGGGGCGCCGTACCACTCCAGCTCGTCACCGGTGATGCCCGGCTGGGACTTCCGCAGCTCCAGCGCGTGCCGGTACAGCGACAGCATCGAGTCGGGGTCTTCCAGCTGCGCCTCGGCGGTCAGGTCGTGCCACTCGTTGGGCACCGGCAGCCACGTGTGCGCGTTCTCCGAGAAGCCGAACGGCGGGACGCCGCCCTCCCACGGGATCGGCACGCGGCAGCCGTCACGGCCCCGCTCGGTGTGGCCGGAACGCTCCCACGTCGGGTCCTGCAACGCCCACTCGGGCAGTTCGACGTTGGGCAGGCCCAGTTCCTCGCCGTTGTAGAGGTAGACGACACCGGGCAGCGCCAGCTCGACCAGGATCATCGCCCGCGCGCGCTTCAGGCCGAGCGGACCGCCGCCGTAGCGGCTCACGTGCCGCACCACGTCGTGGTTGGACAGCGTCCACGTCGGCGGGGTGCCGGACGGGGAGACCGCGCCGATGGAGTGGTCGATCGCGGAGCGGACCTGGTCGGCGTCGAAACCCGCCTCCACCAGGCGGAAGTTGAACGCCAGGTGCAGTTCGTCGGGCCGCACGTAGCGGGCGAAGCGCTCGTCGTCGGTCACCCAGACCTCGCCGACGGCCATCGTGCCGGGGTACGCGTCGAGCGTCTTGCGGATCATCCGGTGGATCTCGTGCACGCCGTCGTCGTCGAACCGCGGGTCGCGGACGTCGTCGTGCAGCACGCCGGACGTGCCCAGGACCCTCGGGTCCATGTTCGGCAGGTTGTACGGCTTCGCCATGCCGTGCGCGACGTCGATCCGGAAGCCGTCGACACCCCGGTCGAGCCAGAACCGGAGCGTCTGCTCCAGGTCGGCGTGGACCTCCGGGTTGTCCCAGTTCAGGTCGGGCTGCTCCGGTGCGAACAGGTGCAGGAACCACTGGCCGTCGCGGACGCGGGTCCACGCCGGACCGCCGAAGAGGCTGGTCCAGTTGTTCGGCGGCTGCGAGCCGTCGTAGCCGCCGCCGTCGCGGAAGACGTACCGCGCCCGCTCGTGGCTGCCGGGGGGCGAGTTGAGCGCGGCCTGGAACCACGGGTGCTGGTCGCTGGTGTGGTTCGGCACCAGGTCGACGGTGATCCGCATGTTGTGCGCGTGCGCGTCCGCGACCAGCGCGTCGAACGCGGCCAGGTCGCCGAACATCGGGTCGACGTCCCTGGGGTCCGCCACGTCGTAGCCGTGGTCGGCCATCGGCGAGCGGTAGAACGGCGTGAGCCACAGCGCGTCGACCCCGAGGAGTTCCAGGTAGCCCAGCCGGGAGCGGATGCCCTCCAGGTCGCCGATGCCGTCGTTGTTGGAGTCGGCGAACGAGCGCACGTACACCTGGTAGAAGACCGCGTCACGCCACCAGGCGGACTCGTCGGCGATCTCTGGTTGGAGGTCGGAGGATCGTCGCACGAGTGTTCATCCTGCCATTCGGGGCGGCGTGGTTCGTCCCGGTTCACGGGATCGAGCGGGGAGGGCCGGGGAATCAGACCCAGGCGTTCATCAGGCTGTTCGCGGCCATCTCGAGGTAGGCCCAGAGCTGCGCGCGGTGCTCGGGGGACAGGTTCTCCTCGTCCACCGCGATCTTCATGCAGCGCAGCCAGGCGTCGCGTTCGACCGGGCCGATGCTGAACGGCTGGTGCCGCATGCGCAGCCGCGGGTGCCCTCTGGTGTCCGAGTACGTGTGCGGGCCGCCCCAGTACTGCATGAGGAACAGCCGGAAGCGCTCCTCCGCGGGACCGAGGTCCTCCTCGGGGTAGAGCGGCCGGAGCACTTCGTCGGTGGCCACTTCCTGGTAGAAGCGCGCGACGATCCGGTGGAAGGTGTCGTACCCGCCCACCGCTTCGTAGAAGTTCTCCGGAGTGGCCACCCGTCCATCCTGACTCACGCACCCGCCCCCGCGCGCGTCGGGGGGGCGGATGTCGTGGCGCGATCAGGATTTCGCGGTGGTCACACCCGAGTCGTCCTTGACCGTCGTCACACCCGAGTTCTCCAGCGCGGGCATGAGCTTCGCGCGCAGCGCCCGCTGCACCGACCACTGGCGGCCGGGGCGCACCTTCACGGTGACGCGCATGGTGATCCCCTCGGCGGTGACCTTCTCCACACCGAGCACCTGCGGCTTGTCGATGACGTCCTTGGACAGCGGCTCCGCCTCGGTCGCCTCCAGCGAGACCTTCTCCAGCACCTCGCTGGCCTCGGCCAGGTTCGCGCCGTAGGCCAGGGGGAGGTCGACGACGGCGACCGCGAAGCCCTGGCTGGAGTTGCCGACGCGCAGGATCTCGCCGTTGCGGACGTACCAGACGGTGCCGTTCCCGTCGCGGATCGTGGTGATCCGCAGGCCGACCGCCTCGACGGTGCCGGTCGCGGGGCCGAGGTCCACGACGTCGCCGACGCCGTACTGGTCCTCCAGCATCATGAACATGCCGGACAGGAAGTCCTTGACCAGGTTCTGCGCGCCGAAACCGATCGCCACGCCGAGGATGCCCGCGGACGTCAGGATCGGGGCCACGTTCATGCCCAGCTCGGTGAGCACCTGGATGAACGCGATCCCGAAGACGCCGATGGTCGTCACGGACTTGAGCACCGAGCCGATGGTCTTGGCGCGCTGGTCGCGGCGTTCCGAGACCAGCGCTCCCAGGGCCTGCGGCGCCCGTTCCCGCAGCGGTCGCAGCAGCGAGGGCTTGCGCTCCGCGTTGCCGCCCTTGGTCAACCGGTCGATCAGCCTGCGCAGGAGCCAGCGGACCACGATCGCGATCAGCACGATCAGCGCGATGCGCAGTCCTGCCTGGGCGAGCTTCGGCCCGTTCTCCACCCACCAGTCGATGGCGAGCGCCTGCTTGGCGTCATCGAGTCCCTGCACGAACGCTTTCCTCCTACAAGTCCAGGCCCGTCGCGTGGGCGAGGAAGGTCAACTGGTCCACGGCCAGCCCCGCCGCGCGGCTCACCGAGCGACCCGCGTGACCGACCTCGGTCTCGCGGCGGATCAGCACCGGGTGCTTCGCCGGGTCGGACGTGGTCGCGTGCTGAAGTGCGGCGCACATCTTGCGGGCGTGGTTGGGATCCACTCGGCTGTCCGACTCGAAGACCGTGAACAGCACCGAAGGGTACTCAACTTCCGGGCGTACCCGGTGGTACGGGGAGTAGGACAAGAGCCACGTGAACTCCTCCGGCTCCGCGGCCGTGCCGTACTCCTCGGCCCACAGCCGCCCGAGCAGGAAGTTCTCGTAGCGCAGCATGTCCAGCAGTGGGGCCGAACACACGACGGCCGCGTACAGCTCCGGGCGCTGGGTCAGCGCGGCCCCGACGAGCAGGCCCCCGTTCGAGCCGCCCATGATCGCCAGCTGCTGCGGCGTGGTCCACCCGTCGCGGACGAGCCGCTCCGCCGCGGCGTGGAAGTCGTCGAACACGTTCTGCTTGTGCTCGCGCATCCCGGCCCGGTGCCACCGCTCGCCCTCCTCGTCGCCGCCGCGCAGCGACGCGTGCACCCACACCCCACCCGCCTCGACCCAGGCCAGCGTCGTGGCGGAGTAGCCGGGGCCGCGACCGACCGCGAACCCGCCGTAGCCGGACAGCAGCGTCGGACGGGGGTGGTCCGGCGTCCGTTCGGCGGAGACCACGAACATCCGAACGGTCGTGCCGTCCGCGGAGGTGTACTCCAGCTGCTGCGTCGTCACGTCCGGCAGCTCGACGGCGCCCGGCGCCGCCGCGTGCAGCTCGGTCACGCCCCGTGACAGCGAGTGGCGGAACACCGACAGCGGGGTGGTGAAGTCCGAGTACCCGAACCACACGTCGTCGCCGCGCTCGTCGTCCACAATGGACAGCCCGTGCACGGAGCCGGTGCCCGGCAGCGGGACCTCGCGGAGGTGCTCGCCGGTCACCGGGTCGTGCAGGTGCAGCTCGGACACCGCGTGCCGGGTGCGCAGCACGACCAGCGCGTCGTCCAGCCACCTCGCGCCGTCGAGCACCGAGTCCTCCTGCTCGGGCACCACGTCGACCCAGTGCTCGGGCGTCGGCGTCGCGGGGTCGGTCGCGCACAGCCGGAACCGGGGCGCGTCCAGCGAGGTGTGCAGGTAGAGCCTGCCGTCGCGGGCCACCCACGCGGTGCACTGGGCGCCCGCCTCGACGTCGACGACCTGGTTCAGCACCCGGTCGCCGTGCAGGTCCGCGATCCAGACCGAGTCGCGCCGCACCGAGCCGGGGGCGCCGTTGACGACCAGCCACCGGCCGCAGGGCGAGACCTTCAGCCCGTAGAAGTAGGTGTGGTCGAGCCCGTCGCCGTGCACGAGGACGTCCGTCGCCGGGTCGGAGCCCACGCGGTGCCGCCACACCCTCCGGTGGAACAGCCGCTCGTCCTCCGGCAGGTCGGCCGGGTCGAGCTGCCGCACGTAGTAGAACTCCTCGCCGCCGGGCAGCCAGCCGACGGGGGAGTAGCGGCAGCGGTCGATCGGGCCCTCGACCCGCTCGCCGGAGTCGACGTCGACCACGAAGAGCACCGACCGCTCGTCGCCGCCGACGGAGACCTGGTAGGCCAGCAGCCCGCCCTCGGCGCTCGGCGACCACGCGTCCAGCGTCGTCGCGCCGGACGGGTCCAGCTCGTTCACGTCCAGCAGCACGCGCTCGGTGCCGTCGGCCTCGCGCAGGCGCACGACCGGGTGGTCCTGGCCGGGGTCGCGGCGGGTGAAGAAGGCCCTCCCCGCGCGCCACACCGGGGTCGACACCGATCCGGTCCGCATGAGGTCCCGGAGCCGGTCGCCGAGCGCCTCGCGCCCCGGCAGGGCGTCGAGCCACGACCGCGCGAGTGCGTCCTGTGATCCAGACCACTCTGCTGTGCGGGGGTCGGCGGGGTCCTCCAGCCAGCGGTACGGATCCGCCACCGGGTAGCCGTGCAGGTCCTCGACGAGGTCGAGCCGTTCGGCCGAGGGATAGGTCATCGTCGCAGGCAGAGCTGCGGGGGGAACCTCAGTCACCCGCGCCAGCGTAGCGTGGGTATGACAACCATCCCCGATAGGCCCGAGTTCACCCACATTTCGATCTCGGGTGGGCTCGCACACGTGCCTTTTGGGGGTGATCTGTGGTCTGCTATGGCTGTACCGGTGGAGGTGGTCGCGTGCCAGACCGACAACCGACCCCGATCGGCGCCCTGACCACGGTCGGGGTAGCGCCGAGGGTCCCTCCTGGCCAAAAACAGGCCATTGTCCGCTCCGTGACGGACGGGGACCGCAATGGGGAGGGTACCGGTCACGCGCCGGTCGTGTTCCCCTGGGGTAGAAGAAAAGTGCTCCTGCTCAACGCCACGTTCGAGCCCCTGACCGCGCTGTCCCTGCGACGCGCGGTCGTGCTCGTCGTCTGCGGCAAGGCCGAGGTCGTCCACGGGGACCCCGCGGGTTCCATGGTCCACTCCTCGTCCGCCGAGGTCATAGTGCCCTCCGTGATCCGGCTCAGCACCTACGTACGCGTCCCCTACCGGGGGCGCGTTCCGCTGACACGGGCCGGGTTGATGCACCGGGACCGCTTCCGGTGCGCGTACTGCGGTGGCCGGGCCGAGACGATCGACCACGTCGTCCCCCGCAGCCGCGGTGGGCCCCACACCTGGCAGAACTGCGTCGCGTGCTGCGCGAAGTGCAACCACCGCAAGGCGGACAAGCTGCTGTCCGAACTGGGGTGGCGGCTCCGCGTCGTGCCGAACGCGCCGAGGGGGCCGCACTGGAGGCTGCTCGCCGGGGTCACCGAGGCCGACCCGCTGTGGTTGCCCTACCTCGGGGAGCCCGCCGCCTAGTCGGCTGACGAGCTCGTCGCGGGCGGTCCACCCCTAGGCCGCCGGCGCGAGCTCGTCCTGGCGTGCCGTGATGCGCACGGAGTCGTCGTGCGCCGTGATGCGCACCGAGTCGGTCGCGGTGATCCGGACCGAGTCGCGCGCCGTGATCCGCACCGAGTCACGTGCCGTGATGCGCACCGAGTCGTCGTGCGCGGTGATGCGCACGGAGTCCGCCTCGCCGGTGATGCGGACGGAGTCGCGGGCGGTGGTGCGGACCGAGTCCTCCGAGGTGATCCGAACGGAGTCGCGCGCGGTGATGCGCACGGAGTCCCGCGCCGTGATGCGCACGGAACCGGTCTTCGCGGTGATCCGGACCGAATCGAGGGCCGTGATGCGCACGGAGCCGCTCTTCGCGGTGATCCGGACCGAGTCCGCGGCCGCCGTGATCCGAACGGAGTCGCGCGCCGTGATCCGAACGGAGTCCTCGCAGGTGATCCGAACGGACGCGGACGCCTGATCGCGCCGCTGAACAGTGGTAACGCTCTGCGCTACCTGGCCGTACTTCGAAAGGGTGACGGCAGTGCTCTGGACAGCGGGGATCATGTACATGTTGTGTCCTCCTGGACTCGTTGAAGCTCGGATTGCCCTCGATAGAGGAAATGCAAGACCCGTATAGGTGAAAAGCTAGAAGCCGAGTGGCTCGGAGACAAGACGCCAAACCGGCCGCAGTCCGCCGCCGGACGGTCGGAGACCGTCCGGACGCAGCCGTTGACCCGCACGAACGTCCTCCGTTGCGGCAATTGTCACCGTCTGGACACGGTGCGTAACGTCACCTGGGTTCCCTCGTCGTCGACGGTTGAAGCGAGGTCGTGCCGGTGGTCCACCCGTTGGGCACCACGGGGGTGCGCACACCGGCCTTCCGTCGGCTGACGGGGGCGTGGGCGACGTCGTTGGTCGGCGACGGCGTGCGCACCGTCGCGCTGCCGCTCTACACCGCGATCAGCACCCGGAGCCCGCTCGCGGCCTCCGCGGTGGCCGTCGCGACGGCGCTGCCGTGGCTGCTGGTGGCGCTGCCCGCGGGCGTCCTGGTCGACCGCTGGCCGCCGCGCGCCGTCGTGGCCGCGGCGCACGTGTTCCGCGCCGTCGTGACGGCCCTGCTCGCCGCCGCGGTGTTCGCCGACCGGGCCGGGGTGGTGCTGCTGTGCGCGTTCGCGTTCCTGCTCACCAGCGCCGAGACGTTCGCCGACACGGCGTCCCAGGTGCTGCTGGTGGAACTCGCGGGCCCCGACGACCTGGAGCGGGCCAACGGGCGGTTCGTGACCGTCGAGACGGTCGGCATGGACCTGGTCGGACCGCTCGCCGCGAGCGCCCTGTTCTGGTGGCAGCCCGCGGCCTGCTTCGCGCTGGACGCCCTCACGTTCGTCGTCGCCGCCTGCTTCGTGCTCCGGCTGCCGCGGGTCGCGCCGGACCGGCCGCCGCGCGCCCGGCTGCGCACCCAGCTCGCCGAGGGCGCGGGCTTCCTGCTGCGGTCGCCCGAGCTGCGCGTGCTCGTGGTCGCGGTGGCCGTGACGGCGATCTGCGCGTCCGCGGTGAACGCGATGTTCGCCCTGTACGCGATCACCGAACTCGGCCTGGCGCCGTCGGCCGTGCCCTGGCTGGTGGTGGTGATCGCGCTCGGCGCCCTCGCCGGCGCCCGGATCAGCCCCGTCCTCGCCGCCCGGCTCGGCGCGGGCCGGGTCATGGTCGGCGCGCTGGTGCTGCTGGGCGGCGCGTTCGCCCTGTACGGCGCCGTGCCGCACCTGGCGGCCGGGCTGGTGGCCGTGCTCCTGTTCGGCGCCGCGTCGGCGGGCTGGAACGTCCTGTCGGCCACCCGCAGGCAGCGCCTGACCCCCGCGCCGCTCATGGGACGGGTCACCAGCGCGTACCGCGTCCTGGCCTGGGGGCTGGCGCCGACGGGGGCGGGCCTCGCCGGTCCGCTGGCCGCCTCGACGTCCCTCGGCGTGGTCTACCTGGTGGCGGGCGCGACCACCGTGATCACCGCCGTGGTCCTCGCGCGCCCGCTCATGCGCACCTGAGGGCGCCGCCACGTGGGCGATCGGTTACCGTAGCCGCCGTGACCATCGTGGAGACCGTGCTCGTCTTCGCGCTGATCCCGCTGGCCATCTACGGCGTGATCACGCTACTGACGCTGAGGCCTAAGGCCACCCGCATCACCCGGTACCGCCCTGGGCAGGAGTGGGGCTACGCACCGGTGTGGTGGAGCGGGAACCCGGCCGGGGTCAGCTCGACCCACCAGACGCCCGACGCGGGCGAGGCCGGCGACGGCGTGCCCGCGCGCACCGCCAGGGGAGGTGCCCGTGGCAACTGGTGAAGTCGCCCAGCGCCCGCAGGTAGACCCGTCCGACCTCGCCGTCGGCGAGGTGATCACCAACAGCGGCAGGCTGTCGGTCGCGCGCATGTACGAGCCGCACGCGCCCTCCCTGCCCTTCACGCCGAGCCAGCTGGCCAGCCTGGACGAGGCGCTGACGCTCTCCAGCCGGGAGACCGGGCTGGACTTCAGCGTGTACCTGGGTGAGCTGGCGGGCGACACCCGCGCGACGGCCGAGGCGATGCACGCCAGCGTCGGCGCGCGTGCGCCCCACGCGGTGCTGATCGCCGTGTCGCCTGGGCAGCGGGTCGTGGAGGTCGTCACCGGTGAGGAATCGCGCCGGCGCATCTCCGACCGCGGGGCGAAGCTCGCCGTGATGAGCATGGTGGCTTCGTTCAAGGAGGGTGACATCGCGGGTGGCCTGGTTGGCGGCCTGCGGATGCTCACCGATCAGGCTGGATCCGCTCCTCGGGTGTGATCCCCGGATTCGTCGAAGGCCGTGCTCCGCTCGTGGTGGGGTGCGGCCTTTGGTGTTCGTGTGCTTGAGGGCTGCCGGTCCTCCGGGGAGTGGCTGCCGGTCCCGTCGGATCGGGTGGCTGTCGGCCCCAGCGGGGCGGCCGATGTGACTCGGGGACCCCTCGATGTGCCCCTGTGATCGGGCTCAAGGGCAGGTGGTGACCACCCGCCCGATCCACCAGGGCAAGGGGCAAATCCCCCGAGTAAAATCGGCCGTTGTTCAGGGAAGGCCCTGTCTCGCCCTTGTTCTTGCTGAGGGGCGGGAACTTTGTGTTCCCGCCCCTTCCTGTTGTGCTAGGACCTGTCGAATTCTTGTGCTGCCAGGGCCCTGACGATGCCTGCCCTGCCCTCTGAGACGAGCCTGCGCAGTGCTGGTGGGTGGTCTGCTGAGGCCAGCCAGTCGTCTGATGCCTTCACGGTTTCCGGGGTGATCGACCAAGCCGGGTAGAGGCCGATGACCATTGATTGGGCGCGTTCGCTGGAACGGCGGTCCCACACGCTGCTGACGTCGGCGAAGTAGCGCTCCATGTACGGGGCCAGCAGTTCTTTCTGCGACGGGTGCGAGATGCCCGCGATGATGGCCTCGCTGACGGCGTTGGGGATGTCGTCGTCGTTGACCGCGCGGTCCCACGCCTCGTCCTTGGCGTCGGTCGTCGGGCGGAGGGCGCGTGCGGACTCCGCGCGGCGGCGGCCCGTCGCGGTGGGGTCGCGTTCCTCCTCCGCCTGGATCTCCTCCAGACCCGCCGCGCCGTGTGCGGTGAGCGCCTGGAGCAGTCGCCAGCGCAGGTCGGTGTCGACCTCCAAGCCCTCCAGCACGTCGGTGCCGTCGTACCACCCGCGCACGACCGCCAGTGCCTCGTCGTCCAGCACGGAACCCGCCAGGGCGTTGGCGAACGCGAGCTGGTGGTCGGAGCCTGCTTCGGCCGCGCGCACCAGTTCGAGGGTCTTGGTGGTGAAGCGGCGCCAGCCCTCGTCGCGCCACGAGGCGTCGGCGTAGGACGAGAGCGCAGTCTGGGCCTGGAGCAGCAGGCGCTGCACGACGCCCACCTCGGTCTCGGCGTGCAGTCCGCCCAGGACCAGGTTCACGAAGTCGCGGGCCTTCAGCTCCGCCTCGCGGGTCATCTCCCAGACCGCGGACCAGCACAGCGTGCGCGGCAGCGGCTCGGCGATGTCGGCGATCCGGTCGACCAGCGTGGTGAGCGAGTCCGGGTCGAGCCGCATCGTGCAGTAGGTGAGGTCGTCGTCGTTGACCAGCACGAGCTTGCCGCGCGACCGGCCGACCAGCTCGGGCACCTCGGTGCGCTCACCGGTGACGTCCAGCTCGATCCGCTGCGTGCGGACGAGCTTGCCGCTGCCGTCGTCGTCGTACACGCCGACCGCGATCCGGTGCGTGCGCAGTTCACCCGCGCCCGGCCGGGCACCGTTCTGGAGCACGGCGAAGTCGGTGAAGTTGCCGTTGGTGTCCACGGAGAACTTGGGGCGCAACGGGTTCAGGCCCGTCGTCTCCAGCCACTGCGCGCTCCACCACGACAGGTCGCGGCTGGAGGCCTCCTCCAGCGCGCCGAGCAGGTCGGCCAGGGTGGCGTTGCCCCACGCGTGCTTGGCGAAGTAGACCCGCAGGCCCGCCAGGAAGTTCTCCAGGCCCACGTACGCCACGAGCTGCTTGAGCACCGAGGCGCCCTTGGCGTAGGTGATGCCGTCGAAGTTGACCTCGACCGCCTGGAGGTCCGGGATGTCCGCCGCGACGGGGTGCGTCGAGGGGAGCTGGTCCTGCCGGTACGCCCAGGACTTCTCGATCTTCGCGAACGTGGTCCACGCGTGCTTGTACTCGGTGGCCTCGGCCTGCGCGAGCACCGACGCCCAGGTCGCGAAGGACTCGTTCAGCCACAGGTCGTCCCACCAGCGCATGGTGACCAGGTCGCCGAACCACATGTGCGCCATCTCGTGCAGCACGGTCTCGGACCGGCGCTCGTAGAGGTAGCGGGTGACCCGGCTCCGGAAGACGTAGTCCTCCAGGAACGTCACGCAGCCCGCGTTCTCCATCGCGCCCGCGTTGAACTCCGGCACGAAGCACTGGTCGTACTTGCCGAACGGGTACTTGACGCCGAAGGCCTCGTGGTAGAAGCCGAAACCCTGCTTGGTCTCGGTGAACAGGCGCTCGTGGTCCATGTGCGGCGCGAGCGACGCGCGGCAGTACAGGCCGAGGGGGATGGTGAAGTCACCGTCGGTGAACTCGTCGCGCCACTCCGCGTACGGGCCCGCGACCAGTGCGACCAGGTAGGTCGACATCGGCTTCGTGGTCCCGAAGCGGTGCTTGTCCGCACCGCCGGGAGCGTCCTCAGTGGACTCGATCGCCGAGTTGGAGATGACCTTCCAGTCCGAGGGCGCCGTCACCGTGATGTCGTAGACGGACTTCAGGTCGGGCTGGTCGAAGCAGGCGAACATCCGCTTGGCGTCGGCCGTCTCGAACTGGGAGTAGAGGTACACGCCGCCGTCGACCGGGTCGACGAACCGGTGCAGGCCCTCGCCGGTGTTCATGTACCGGCAGTCGGCCTCGACGGTCAGCTCGTTGACCTCCGCGAGGTCCGCGAGCGGCAGGCCGTCCTCCTCGCGGTAGCCGGAGACGTCCAGCTCCACGCCGTTGAGCACGGCCCGGTGCACGGTGGCGGCCACGATGTCGATCCAGGTCGACGCCCCCGCGTTCAGGCTGCGGAACGCGACCGTGGACGTCGAGCGGAACGTCTCCGAGCCCGGCTTGCCTCCGCCGTCCGTGAGATCCAGCTCGATCCGGTAGGAGTCGACTTCCAGCAGCGCCGCGCGCTGCTGGGCCTGGTCGCGAGTGAGGTTGGGTGCCGCCACTGGTCACCTCGTCTGCCGGCGTCCCCGTGCTCGACACCGACGTCGTCGGAATGGGAAGTCGTCATGTCCGTGAACACGACATCCGCATCCAATCACGTGACGCGGCCGGAAGTGGACTCCAGGATCGGGAAGACCTGTCGACCGGGCGTTGTTGCTCTGTTCGGGGCGTCCCGTACCCGGCGCCCGCACACAACGTGAACAGAATGGGGCTCACCGCATGTCGTCAGAGGCCAAGGCGAAGGTCGACTTCTACTTCGACCCAGTGTGTCCGTTCGCGTGGATCTCGTCCCGGTGGATCCTCGAGGTGGAGAAGGTCCGCGACATCGACCTGAGCTTCCGCGTGATGAGCCTCGCCGTCCTCAACGAAGGCCGCGACCTGCCCGCCGAGTACCGCGAACTCCTCGACAAGGCGTGGGGCCCGGTGCGCGTGGCCATCGCCGCCGAGAAGGCGCACGGCAACGAGGTCCTGCTGCCGCTGTACACCGCGCTGGGCACGCGGATCCACAACAACGGCGAGAAGGACTACGAGGGCGCCATCAAGGCGGCGCTCGACGAGGCCGGTCTGCCCGCCGAGCTGGCCGAGGCGGCCACGTCGACCGAGTACGACGAGGAGCTCAAGGCCAGTCACCACCGCGGCATGGACCCGGTGGGCATGGACGTCGGCACGCCGACGATCCACATCGACGGCGTCGCGTTCTTCGGGCCCGTCCTGAGCAAGATCCCGAGGGGCGAGGACGCGGGCACGATCTTCGACGGCGCTCGCGCGCTGGCGAGCTTCCCGTACTTCTTCGAGCTCAAGCGCACCCGGACGGGTGGTCTCGACTTCTCCTGAGCCCTCTGACGCGGAACGCCCCCGGATGTGACACCCTGGGGGCGTTCCGCGTTTCTGGTGTCACAGGGAGTGGGTTCATGGACATCGAGGTCGTCAACCCCGCCACCGGAGCGGTGATCGGCACGGTCGTCGCGGGCACCCCCGCCGACGTCGACGCCGCTGTCGCCGCCGCCGTCGCGGCGTTCCCCTCCTGGTCGGCCACGTCCGTGGACGAGCGGGTGGGGGTGGTCCGGCGGATCGCCGAAGGCCTGGTCGAGCGCACCGGCGAACTGGCGGCCACCATGACGGCCGAGATGGGCACGCCCCTCACGTTCGCCACGAAGGTGCAGGTCCCGAACCCCGTCGGCATCGCGAACGGCATCGCCGACGTGCTGGAGCAGGGCTACTTCGACGGCGAGGAGATCGGCAACTCGCTGGTGCTGCGCGAGCCGATCGGCGCCGTCGCCGCCATCACGCCGTGGAACTTCCCGCTCCAGCAGATGGTCGCCAAGGTCGTCCCCGCGCTGGCCGCGGGCAACACCGTCGTGCTCAAGCCCAGCGAGCTGGCCCCGATGACCGCCGACCTGCTGGCCTCGATCGTCGCGGCGGCCGGTGTGCCGTCCGGCGTGTTCGGCCTGGTCCACGGCACCGGCCCGGTCGTCGGCGAGGCGCTCGTCAGCCACCCCGACGTGGACATGGTGTCGTTCACCGGGTCCACGAGGGCGGGGCGCCGCGTGTCGGCGCTGGCCGCCGAGACCGTGAAGAGGGTCGCCCTCGAACTGGGCGGCAAGTCCGCCTGCGTCGTCCTGGACGACGCCGACCTCGGCCGCGCGGTGAAGATCGGCGTCGCCAACGCGTTCATGAACAACGGTCAGGCGTGCAGCGCGTGGACCAGGCTCCTGGTGCCCGCGGACCGCCACGACGAGGCGCTGGAACTGGCTGTCGCCGCGGCGTCGAAGTACCGCTCCGCCGACCCGTCCGACCCCGCGACCCGCATCGGCCCCGCCGTGTCCGCCGCCCAGCGCGACCGCGTCGTCGGCTACATCCGCAAGGGTGTCGAGGAGGGTGCCACGCTCGCCCACGGCGGCCCGGACGCCCCGCTGGAGCAGGGCTTCTACGTCGCGCCGACCGTGTTCGGCGGTGTCACGACCGACATGACCATCGCCCAGGAGGAGATCTTCGGCCCGGTCCTGTCGATCATGCCGTACACCGGTACCGACGACGCCGTCCGCATCGCCAACTCCACCGTCTACGGCCTCGCGGGCGCCGTGTTCTCCGCCGACACCGATCGCGCGCTGGCCGTCGCGAAGCGACTGCGCGCCGGGCAGGTCGACGTCAACGGCGGCGCGTTCAACACCAGCGCGCCCTTCGGCGGCTACCGCCAGTCCGGCAACGGCCGCGAGTTCGGCCGCTTCGGCCTCGACGAGTTCTGCGAGGTCAAGTCCATCCAGCGGTAGGCGTCAGCCCCGCAGCACCCCGTCCACCAGACGGGGAGCCGCCCCGCTGACGTTCACCCGCGTCGCCACCTCCACGTCCCCCGCGTGACCGGCCCCGATCAGCTCGCGCCCCGACACGCACCCGGCGACCACCTCCGCCACCCGCGCCCCCGTGCCCCGGTACGCGTCGGCCGCCACCCTGGCCTCCACCGACGCCCGCACTGGCGCGTGCTCCAGCAGCGCGGACAGGATCGCGCCCGCCCCCATGAAGTCCTCGACGCACGGCCGGAGCGGACCGAAGAACTGCTCCGCCCCGGTCGTGTTGACGTCGATGCCCCACCGCTCGCCCGCCGGGATCACCCCGATGGGTCCGCCGTCGGCGATCTCCAGGGCGGCGAGGGCCACGGCGTCGGCGTTGCGGAGACAACCCGCGAGCACGGCGGCGCCGGTGCCGCTCGCCAGCTCGCACAGGGTCGCGCCGTTCGGGGAGGGGAGTTCCAGCAGCTCACCAGCGGGAACGGTGTCGAGGGAGGAGGGGCGCAGCGTCCACGCCGGGTTCGAGGCCGGGGCGGCCGAGGCCCGGTCCAGCCAGCGCACGGGCTTCACGGCGGCGCCCCGGCCGACGGCCACGTCGACCGACGTCGTGAACGACAGCACGTCCACCACGACGAGCACCGCGCACAGCCCGCCCAGGGCGGCGACGCCCTCCCCGCCCCATTCGAGCCGAAGTCCGCACCCCTCTTGACCGAACACGCCGCAAGCATGCCTGCACGGGGATGGCAGACTCCCCGGACGTGCGCGTTTACCTTGGATCCGACCACGCGGGCTTCGAGCTGAAGTCCCACCTCGCCCAGCACCTCGCGGCCACCGGCTACGAGGTCGTCGACATCGGCCCGGCCGTCTACGACGCCGAGGACGACTACCCCGCCTTCTGCGTCGCCACGGCCACCAGCGTCGTCGCCGACGAGGGCAGCCTCGGCGTCGTCATCGGCGGTTCCGGCAACGGCGAGCAGATCGCCGCGAACAAGGTGCCCGGTGCCCGGTGCGCCCTGGCGTGGAGCGTCGAGACCGCGACGCTGTCCCGCGAGCACAACAACGCCCAGCTCGTGGGCGTCGGCGCGCGGATGCACTCCACCGAGGAGGCGACCGCGATCGTCGAGGCGTTCCTCACGACCAAGTTCTCCGGCGAGGTGCGGCACGCCCGCCGCATCGGGATCGTCTCGGAGTACGAGGCCACCCACGTCGTCCCGCCGCTGCCGTAATGCCCGAGGGCCACACGCTGCAC
The DNA here is from genome assembly GCF_057122925.1 of Umezawaea sp. Classification (NCBI taxonomy): domain Bacteria; kingdom Bacillati; phylum Actinomycetota; class Actinomycetes; order Pseudonocardiales; family Pseudonocardiaceae; genus Umezawaea; species Umezawaea sp. The sequence continues at coordinate 110,307 of NZ_DBNGPQ010000056.1, forward strand.
CGGCTCGCGAAGCTGCACCAGCGCAGGTTCGCGGGCGCACCGGTCGAGGTGTCCAGCCCGCAGGGGCGCTTCGCGTCCTCGGCGTCCCTCGTGGACGGTCGGGTGCTCGAGCGCGCCGAGGCGCACGGCAAGCACCTGTTCCACGTCTACGGCCCGGACGCCACGGTCCACGTGCACCTGGGGCTGTACGGGACGTTCGTCGAGCACCCGCTGCCCGCGACCACCCCGGTGGGGCAGGTGCGGATGCGGGTGGTCGGCCGCACGCACTGGGCCGACCTGCGCGGGCCGACGGCGTGCGAGGTGCTGACGGACGCCGAGGTGGCGGCCGTGCACGCACGCCTCGGTCCGGACCCGCTGCGCCGCGACGCCGACCCGGACCTCTGCTTCGCCCGGATCTCGAAGTCCCGCACGCCGATCGCGGTGCTGCTGCTGGACCAGAGGGTGCTGTCGGGCGTCGGCAACGTCTACCGCGCCGAGGTCCTGTTCCGCCACGGCGTGCACCCGCTGACGCCCGGCCGGAAGATCGACCGGGCGCTGTGGGACCTGCTGTGGGCGGACCTCGTGCTCCTGATGCGCGACGGCGTGAAGGTCGGCCGGATCGACACGGTCCGGCCGGAGGACCTGCCCGAGGCGACCGGCCGCGAGCCGAGGAAGGACCGGCACGGGGGCGAGGTCTACGTCTACCGCCGCACCGGCCTGCCCTGCCTGCTGTGCGGAACGCCGGTCGCGGCGAGCGAGCTGGCCGGCCGCAACCTGTACTGGTGCCCCACCTGCCAGCCCGAGTAGCGCCGTTCCCCCTCGGCCCGCTCCGCCGAGGGGGAGCGGTCTCGGTCTAGAAGTCGAAACCGCCCGCGTCGAACCCACCGGCGTCGAACCCGTCGCTGCCCGCGTCGAACCCGCCGGAGTCGCCGACGTCGCCTCCACCGTCAGCGGCGGCGCCGTCCTGGTAGCCGTCCGCGTAGGCGGCCTCCATGTCGCCGCCCGAGTACCCGGCCATGCCGGAGAACATCGCGTCGAACAGCAGGAACGAGCCCACACCCCAGGCGCCCGCGACGAGCGCGGGCTTCCACCACGGCTCGCTGTACCAGCCCTGCGGCACCGGACGACCCGCGACGACACCGCCGGGGTAGTAGTGCGGCGTGCGGGAACCGGGCTTCGGCGAGGCCGCGTACTCGTGGCCCTCGACGGTCACGTCGCGGTCCTCGGACACCTGGCCCGCGCGGCTCTGGCCGGTGAGGTCCGGCAGTTCCGGACCGGGGTCCATGTCCATGGCGACGCGCGCGGCCCGCACGTAGTACAGGCCCTCCATGGCGGTCTGCGTGACCTGCCTCGCCTGCTCCTTCGTCTGCGCCTGCTCCATCTGGGAACCCGCGGCGGTGAACCGCTCCGACGCGTCCGCCATGGCCTGCTGCGACGCGGTGTCGGTGCCGGACAGGTTCATCACCTGCCCGCCGAGCCGTTCGACCCAGCGCCGGGCCTCCGACTTGGCGTCCTCCAACTCCCGGCGTTTGGTGTCCGCGCTGGACTTCACCAGGTAGAGGACACCACCGAGGATCACAAGGACGATCGCGAGCAACACGACTGTGCCCACCGGTGCCTCCTGAGGTAGATACCCGTTCAACGAGGACCCCTCGTCGGCGGTTCCCTCAGAACAGCTCGGGGCAGTGCGGGTCGCGGTCGCCGAGGAACGCGCGGGAGAGCGCGTCGACCGCGCCGGGCGTCAGCTCCCGCAGGTACTGGGCCCTGGCCAGGGTCGACAGCCGGGTGCCGCCGAGGAACGCCGCCCCGAGCGCGCTGATGTCGAGCGCCACGTCCGGCTCGTCGGTGACGCGACGCACAACCGCCTCGCCCTTCTCCGCGGTGAACCGCCAGCGGTCGGCGTTCCACGGGCACCGGTCGTCGGTCACGTGGAGCACGACGTCCACATCGGACTGGTAGGACCGCGCGACGAGCGCGCGGTCGAGGTCGACGATCCGGACCCACAGCGAGTCCGCGACGCGCCGCGTGGCCAGCCGCGGGTTGGCGAGCAGGTGCCACACGGGGTCGTCCGACGCGGTGCTGTGGTGCACCTCCGACACGAGGTCGAGGTCGAGCAGGTAGCGGTGCAGCGCGGCGTGGGCCCGATCGTCCTCGGCGACGAGTTCGCGGACGGTCACCTCGTCGCCCGGCCCGCGGTCGTTCCACCCGTTCTTGATCCGGTACACCGCGTACCCCCCTGGGTGCAGGGCGTACCGGTAGGCGCTCATCCCCTCGCGGTGGTGCTCCTCGTCGGCGAAGTGGTGGGCCCACGTGGCGTCCGTGCGGCTGAGGTACCCCGTCCTGGTCGGCGCCACCCGCTCGTAGACGGACCGCATCGCGGGCATGGCCTCGTCGCGCGGCACCTCGCGCACCCGGTCGTCGCCGACGTCGACGCCGGGCCGGAACGCCGCACCCCTGGGCACCTGGACCGAGGCGTACTGCGCGGCCACGCCGTAGCCGTAGCGGCCATAGATCGAGGCCTCGGAGGCCCAGAGCGCGGCGAACGGCTCCCGACCGCCGTCGTGCAGGCCGTGGAACTGGGTCCGCATCAGCGCGCTCAGCACGCCGCGCCTGCGGTGGCCGTGCTTCACGCCGACCCCCGTCACGGCGGCGACCGGGCGGACACCGCCGCCCGGCACGGTGACGGCCCTGGTCAGCACGGCCGCGGTGCCGATCAGCTCGCCGTCGTCGAACACGCCGTGCACGCGGTCGAGGTCGTAGAGCGCTCTCGTGCGGTCGGCGTCCGACTCGACCGGGTCGAAGTTGGAGGCCGTGGCGACCAGGTCGGCGAACGACCGGTACTCCTCGTCACCCAGTGTCCGAATCGAGAAGTTCATGCGCTAAGTCGTACCGCGTCCCGCCGGAAAACGCGATGATCGAGATCACTGGTGGTGACGTCAGAACACCTCAGGGCAATGGGGGGCGACCTCGCCGAGGAGCGCGTGCGACAGGGACCGCAGCGCGCCCGGCGTCCGCTCCCGCACGAACTGGGCCCCGGCGAGGGTGGTCAGCCGGGTGCCGCCGAGGAACGCCGCCCCGAGCGCGCCGACGTCGAGCCTCAGGTCCGGCTCGTCGGTGACCCGCCGGACACCCGCCGCACCCTCCCTCACGGTGAGCCGCCAGCGGTCGGCGTTCCACGGGCAGAACTCGTCGGTCACGTCGAGCACCACGTCCACATCGGACAGGTAGCCGCGGCCGGTCAGCGCGCGGTCGAGGTCGACGAGCCGGACCCACAGCGAGTCGCGGTTCGCCCGCCTGGCCAGCCTGGGGTTGTGCAGCAGGTGCAGCACCGGGTCCTCCGAGCCGGTGTAGAACTTCAGCTCGGCGACGAGGTCCACGTCGAGCAGGTACCGGTACAGCGCCGCGTACGCCCTGTCGTCCTCCGCCACCAGTTCGCGGACGTGCAGCTCGTTCTCCGGACCCCGGTCGCCCCAGGCGAACTTGACCCGGTAGACCGCGTAACCCCTCGGGTGCAGGACGTACCGGTACTTGCTCAGACCGCCGCGGTGCCGCTCGCCGTCGGCGAGGTGCTGCTCCCACTCCGCCCCGGTCCGGCTCAGGTAACCCGCCCTGGTCGGCGCCACCCGCTCGTAGAGCGCCCGCGCGACGGGCAGGGCCTCCTCCCGCGAGACCTCGCGCACCGCGCCGTCGCCGACGTCGACCCCGCGGTGGAACGCCGCACCCCTCGGCACGCTCAGGTCGGTGAACTGCGCGGCCAGGCCGTAGCCGTAGCGGCCGTAGATGGACCCCTCCGACGCCCACAGCACCGCGAACGCCTCCCGACCCCCGTCGTGCAGGCCGTGCAGCTGGGCGCGCACGAGGCTGGTCAGCACGCCCCGCCTGCGGTGGCCGGGCCTCACGCCGACCGACGTGATCGCGGCGGTCGGCCGGGGACCGCCTCCCGGAACCGTCAGGTCCCTGGTGGTCACGGCCGCGCTGCCGATCATCTCCCCGTCCTCGAAGACCCCGTGCACCCGGTCCAGGTCGTAGAGCGGTCGTTCGAACGCGGCGTCCGCCGGGTCGGGGTCGCCCAGGAACGCCGCCGAGACCACGGCGCAGAACGACTGGTAGTCGTCTTCGACGAGAGTGCGGATCGTGAAGCCCATCCCGAAGTCGTACGCCGCTCGACCGCGGTCCGCGACGCATTTTCCGCGCGGGCTCTGGTCACCGGCGTGCCGCTCGGCGACACTGCCCCCGACGGATCCCCACGCGCCGTCGTCGCCGCGTGACCGGGCAGAGGAGAACCCCATGAAGGGACCCGCGTGGCGGGTGGTCCTGCGGTGCCTGGTGACGTTCACGTTCGGCGTGCTGCTGGTGCTGCTGGCCATCAGGTTCGGCGAGGAGCTGTGGCGGCTGGTGGACCGCTGACGGGTCAGGCCGCCGGGACCACGAGGCAGAACTCGTTGCCCTCCGGGTCCAGCAGCACCTGGAACGCACCCGACTCGTCCACCACCAGCCCGCCGACCCTGGTCGCGCCCAGGCCCTCGCAGCGGACCGCGGCGGCCTCGACGTCGTCCACCCGGACGTCGAGGTGGAGGCGGTTCTTGATCGTCTTGCCCTCCGGCACGGGCTGGAACGACATCCGCGGCGACTCGGGCGGCTCCACGTGCGACCAGCCCAGCTCGCGGTCGACCGGCTCACCGCCGAGCAGTTCCGCCCAGAAGCGGACAAGCCGAGCGGGGTCGTGGCTGTCGACCACGATCTGCTGGAGGCGTGCGCGCACGGCCCAACCCTAGGACAGCGGCTCGAAGAAGACCTTGTAGAGCCGGTAGACCGACTCCTCGGAGCCGCAGTTGCGGACCGTCAGCGCGTTCTGGCCGGGCCGCAGCACCGAAGCCGGGATGTCGAACCGCTCCAGCTCCCGAGTCCTGGTGCCCGCCAGCCCTTCCCGCGTCCACACCAGCGTCCCGTTCGCCTCCATCCGGATCTCCACCGGCCGCCGCGACGTCGCCCGCGGCGAGCCGACGAGCGTGACCCGGCCCAGCGGCGTGCCCGCCGAGCAGCAGAAGCCGATCACCGCCTCACCACCCGCGCGGATCACCCAGTGGTCGCCGCGGAACAGTGCCCCGGACGACCCCGTGAGCAGTGCGGCGCTCCCGCCTCCCACGGGCGCCTCGGAACGGAAATCGACGAGAACCTGCTGCACCCTGGAGCCCTCCGAATCGTTCGGTGACCCACACTGCACCCAACGTGACGGAGGAATGCCAGGCAGAACGACCGGCAGAACTCGCGGTCCTCCGCTGGTAGGAGACCCGCACCTCACCCGACGACCCGGTGATTCCGTTGTGCCGCAAGGAGATCACCCGAGAGGCCGCCCGCCGCCGACGACCGCCGTTCAACCGGTGGTGGCCAAACCGACATGTTCGCCCACGTTCTCGGCGTCGGCCGCCGCCAGCACCGAGCGCAGCAGACCGGGGAAGCGCGCCTCCAGGTCGTCGCGGCGCAGCCGCACGAAGCACCGCGTGCCCTCCTCACGCGTCCTCGTCAACCCGGCCGCGCGCAGCGTCTTCAGGTGGTGGCTCAACGTCGACTTCGCCACCGGCGCCCGCAGCTCGCTCCACCCGTGCTCCGCACCGTCGGCCAGCACCCGCACCAGCCCGATGCGGATCGGATCGCTCAGCGCGCCCATGACCTCGACGAGCCTCATCTGGTCGGTCGTGGGGTGCTCCCGCGGGTGCTTCACGACGTCCACGCTACCGCTGGAGGGGCGGATGGGGCGGGTCCTGCTTCGCACCGCTGACCTGGTTCGACAGCCCGGTCAGCAGCGCCGGCCGGTGGCCGAAGCGCGCCGCGCGGTCGCGCACACCGCCGACGAACTGCCCGAGGAAGCCCGAACAACGCCGTCCACGCGCTGAACTTCTGGAACGTCGGGAGGAAAGCGGTGGTCGTGGAGGTGGTTTTCGAGGAGAGGGAGCACTCGGGGGGCACACAAGATCGGCTAACGCAAGAAGACCGTCCACTGGGGACGGTCTTCAAGGGCTCTACCAGCAAGAACGAGGTGGAGCGGGTGACCGGGATCGAACCGGCATGACCAGCTTGGAAGGCTGGGGCTCTACCATTGAGCTACACCCGCACGGCCCTCCGGGGGAGGGCGCGGAAATAGCTTAGCGTGCCGCGCTAAGCTACGGGGGACCGGGGCGTGGCGCAGCTTGGTAGCGCACCCGCTTTGGGAGCGGGGGGTCGCAGGTTCAAATCCTGTCGCCCCGACGGTTGCCCCTGACCAGCCATTATGGTGGTCAGGGGCGTTTTTGCGGCCCGGTCGACCTCGCCAGATCCCCCGCCTGGGCGCCCCCTCAGCCTCCCGTCGTGATCCGCAGGGTGAGCACCTGGAACGGACGCAGCTCCACGTCCAGCGACGCGTCCCCCAGCGGTCGTTCCAGCAGGTCGGTCTCGACCACGCGGTGCACGGGGAACGACGTGCGCAGTGACGCCCTCGCCCTCCCGCCCAGCGATTCGTAGAGCCGGACGACCACGTCGCCCGAGCGGTCGTCGGCGAGCTTGACCGCCTCGACCACCACCGCCGGGTTGTCCACGGACACCAGCGGCTCCACCTCCCGCGCGCCGCGCACGACGCGGTGCGGCAGGTTGATCCGGTAGCCGGCGGCGACGGCCTCGGGGATGCCCGCGCCGACGACCAGCGCGTGGCGGAAGCGGTGCGTGCCCTGGTCGGTCATCGGGTCGGGGAAGCGGGGGGCTCGGAGGAGGGAGAGCCGGACCGTGGTGGTCGTGCCGCCGTCGTCACGGGTCGTGCGGGTCACGTCGTGGCCGTACGTCGAGTCGTTGGCCAGCGCCACGCCGTAACCGGGCTCGCCCACGTGCAGCCAGCGGTGCGCGCAGATCTCGAACTTGGCCGCCTCCCACGACGTGTTGACGTGGATCGGCCGGTGCAGGTGGCCGAACTGGGTCTCCGCCGTCGACACCTCGGCCCGCACGTCCAGCGGGAACGCGAGCTTGAGCAGCTTCTCGGTCTCCTGCCACTCGACCTCGGTGTCGACGTCGAGCTGCCGCGCCCCCTCCACCAGCCGCACCGTCTGCGTCATCGTCGACTTGCCGAACGTCCGCCGCACCAGCAGCCCGTCGGGCAACGGCGTGACCTCGCCCTCGACCAGGTCCACGCGGTTGTTGCGGTAGAAGGGGTCGATGTCCCACGCGTCCCACTGGTTCGGCGTGTCCGCGTGCAGCTGCGGCAGGTTGCCGACCGCGCCGGGCGGCAGCACCTCCCGCTTCGCGACGAGGTCGTACACCGAGGTCAGCAACCCGGTGGGGGACACGGTGACCCGCAGCAGTCCGTTGTCCAGCACGCCGTCGACCGGCGCCACGGGGCGTTCCACGGGCACCGAGGTCGCTCCGGTGGACAGGGCGTCGAAGACCAGCGGGGTAGATCCGTCACCGGCCAGCGCGGCCACCGAGGCGTCGATGACCTCGCCCAGCTCCGCCGCCACCGCCGCGTAGGTCGCCTCGGCCTCGCGGTGCACCCACGCGATCGAGCTGCCGGGCAGGATGTCGTGGAACTGGTGCAGCAGCACGGTCTTCCACAACCGGTCCACCGTGGAGTACGGGTACTCGACGCCCGAGGACAGGAACGCCGCCGTCGCCCACAGCTCGGCCTCGCGCAGCAGGTGCTCGCTGCGCCGGTTGCCCTGCTTGGTCCGCGCCTGCGTCGTGTAGGTGGCGCGGTGCTTCTCCAGGTACAGCTCACCGGCCCACACGGGCGCGTTCGGGTACTCGTCCTGCGCGCCCTGGAAGAACGCCGCCGGGGTCTCGATCGTCACGGTCGGCGAGCCTTCGAGGTTCGCCACGCGCTTCGCCGTCTCCAGCATCTCCCGCGTCGGCCCGCCACCGCCGTCGCCGTACCCGAACGGCACCAGCGACCGCGTCGCCACGGCGTGCTCGGCGAACTGCCTGCTGGCCCGCGCCAGCTCCTCCCCGGACAGCGAGGAGTTGTACGTGTCCACGGGCGGGAAGTGGGTGAACACCCGGCTGCCGTCGATGCCCTCCCACCAGAACGTGGAGTGCGGGAACTTGTTGACCTGGTTCCACGACAGCTTCTGCGTCAGGAACCAGCGCGACCCGGACAGCTTGATCAGCTGGGGGAGCGCGGCGCTGTAGCCGAACGAGTCGGGCAGCCACACCTCCTCCGTCTCGACGCCGAACTCGTCGAGGAAGAACCGCTTGCCGTGCACCAGCTGCCGGGCCATCGCCTCGCCGCCGGGCATGTTCGTGTCCGACTCGACCCACATGCCGCCGACCGGGACGAACTGACCCGCGGCGACCTTCGAGGCGATCCGCTCGAACACCGCCGGGTGGTGCTCCTTCATCCACGCGTACTGCTGGGCCTGCGAGCAGGCGAACACGAACTCCGGGTACTCGTCCATCAGGGCCGTCACGTTGCTGAACGTCCGCGCGCACTTGCGCACGGTCTCCCGCAGCGGCCACAGCCACGCCGAGTCGATGTGCGCGTGCCCGACCGCCGACACGCGGTGCGCGCTCGCGTTGGCGGGCCGCGACAGCACCTCCACCAGCGCGGACCGGGAACGGGCCGCGCTGCCCGGCACGTCCTGGGGGTCGAGCAGGTCCAGCGACCGGTCGATCGCGTGCAGGATCCGGTGCCGCCTCGGCTCGTGGTCGGGCAGCTCCTCCATCACCCCCCGCAACGCCTGGAGGTCCGTGACCAGGTGCCACACCTCGGGGTTGAACACCGCCAGGTCGGCGCGCAGGACCCGGTACAGCGGCTCGGTCCCGGCCGTCTCCCGGTCCCCCAGCGGGGTCGGCACGAACGGCTCGAAGTCCAGGATCGTCGGGTTGCCCGCCGCCTCCAGGTAGTACAGCACCTCCGACCCGGTGACCGGCAGGTGCGTGTTGCGCGGCTCGATGCCCTTCACCGGCTCGCCGGACGCGGTGTAGGCGAGGCCCTCCGCCTGGAAACCGGGGCCGGGGTGGGTGAACCCGAGGTCCACCACCACCTCCACCCGCCTGCCCGCCCACTCCGGGGGCACGCGGCCGGAGAGCCGGAACCAGCTCGTGCTCCACGGCGCTCCCCACGCGTCGCCGACCCGTGCGGGCTCGTAGGTCGCGGCCAGCGCCTCGGTGACCGGCACCGGCTCACCCGGCGCGTGCCACACCGACAGCTCCAGGGGCACCGAGTGGCCGTGCACGGCGGGCCTGATCCGCTCCCGCAGGGCCCGGTTCAGCCGTTCTTCCAGCAGCGCGCGTTCGTCGTGCACCTATCGCTCCACTTCGATCGCCGCTCGCACGCCCTCGCGCGCGAGGCCCATCCACTCGTCGAAGAAGGCGCCACCGGGGCCCCACGCCGACCGGTCCCCAGTCAATTTCAGCGACGCCGTCCGCGCTACCGCACGAGGGGGAGCCGAACGCGCCTCGGCGACGATCCGGGCCACGGTCTTGCCCAGGGGCTTCGCCCCGCGCTCGGTCGTCAGCAGCCCCAGCTCGTACTCGCGCTCGGGGAAGTCGACCAGTGCCCGGTCGACGTCGTGCGAGCACCACCACGTGACGCCCCACAGGTTCGTGCAGGTCAGCACGTTCTCCAGGGTCCGTTCGGCGAACTCCGGGGCGTCCGGCGCGCTGATCTCCGGCTGCGCCGCCCCGATCTCCTGCAACCACACGGGCCGGTTCGGCGCGCCCCACGCCTTGGCCAGCTCCACCAGGTACTCGGCGTGGTGCACGCTCTCCGCGCTCAACGGCCCGTAGCGCTGCGCGGTCCCGTTGAACACCCACGAGTGCACGGTCGTCATGGCGCCGAGACGAGCGGCGTGCGCGGGCTCGAACGGGTGCCCGTCGGAGTACCAGACGGCGTCGTACTCCGAGTGCACGTGCGGCAGCCCCGGCGCCGTCTCGTCGCACACGGCCAGCAGCGATTCCAGCCAGCGCGTCGCCTCCGCCGGCGTCAGCGGGTTCGACTCGGTGAGCAGGTTGGTCTCGTTGCCCAGCGTCAGGCCGAGGAAGTTCGGCCGGTCCCGCAGCGCCTCCAGCAGCGTGCGCAGGTAGAACGCCTGGCCGGACACCACGTCCGGGTCGGTGAACACGTTGCGGCGGTGCCAGGTCTGTACCCACGACGGGTAGAAGTCGAAGCTCGACAGGTGGCCCTGCAACGCGTCGACCTGCACGTCGAGGCCGAAGGACGCCGCGGCGTCGACCATCGACACGAGCTGTTCCACGGCTCGTGGCCGCACCAGGCCGCGGTTGGGCTGGAACACCGGCCACAGCGGGAACACCCGCACGTGGTCGAGCCCCAGTTCGGCGATCGAGGAGAAGTCGGCCCGGACGGCGTCCAGGTCGAAGTCCAGCCAGTGGTGGAACCACCCTGAGGACGGGGTGTAGTTGACGCCGAATCGCAGCAAGGCGTTCCCCTCCTAGCCCTTGATGGCACCTTCGCCGACCCCGCGGAAGAAGTGCTTCTGCAGGCTGATGAACAGCACGATCAGCGGTGCGACGGCGATGATCGTGCCCGCCGCGACCAGCCGCTGGTTCTGGAAGAACGTGCCCTGGAGGTACGCGAGCCCGATGGTCAGCGTGTACTTGTCGGGATCGCTGAGCACCACCAGCGGCCACAGGAAGTCGTCCCAGCTGAACATGAACGAGAACAGCGCGACCACCAGGATGGTGCCGCGCGCCGACGGCACGGCGATGCGCCAGAACCGCTGCCACGCGTTCGCGCCGTCGATGACCGCGGCCTCCTCGACCTCCGGTTGCAGCGCCAGGAACGCGTTGCGCATCAGCAGGACGTTGAGCGCGCCGATCGCGCCGGGCAGCACGACCGCGGTGAGGGTGTTGGTCAGGTCGAACGACCGCATGACCAGGAACAGCGAGATCAGGATGACCTCGAACGGCACCAGGATGCCCGAGGCGAACACCAGCGCGGCGAGCCGGCGCCCCCGGAACCTCAGGCGGGCCAGCGCGTACCCGGCCATCGACGCGCCGACGCAGTTGGCGACCACGTTCACCACGGCCACCAGCAGCGAGTTCAGCGCGAACGTCCACACCGGAACGGCGTCGGCGACGCCCGCGTAGTTCGCCAGCGTCGGGTCCGACGGCACGAAGACCGGCGCGTACACGTCCTCGCCCGCGCCCTTCAACGACGTCGAGAGCTGCCACAGGAACGGCCCGGTGGTGATCGCCAGCACGAGCAGCAGCAACGCGTACCGCGCGACCCGCTTCACAGCGCCTCCTCCCGCCGGTTGAGCCGCAACGTGATCAGCAGCAGCCCCAGCGTGATCACGAACAGCACCAGGCTCAGCGCGGACGCGTAGCCGACGTTGCCGGTCAGGCCGGTGCCGGTCTGCTGGATCAGCATCACCAGCGACGTGTCGGCTCCGCCGGGTCCGCCCGACCCGCCGGACAGCAGGTAGATCTCGGAGAACACCCGGAACCCGTTCACGGCCGACAGCGCGGCGACCAGCACCATCGTCGGCCGCAGCGCGGGCAGCGTGACGGCGAGGAACCGCCGGACCGGGCCCGCGCCGTCGACCTGCGCGGCCTCGTGCAGGTCGTTCGGCACGTTCCCGAGCGCCGCCAGGTAGATGATCATGTAGTAGCCGAGGCCCTTCCAGACCGTCACGAGCATCGCGCTGAACAGCAGCAGCCACTCGTCGGTCAGGAACGGCACCGGCCTGCTGATCCACCCCAGCGCCTTCAGCACGTTGTTGACCAGGCCCTGGCTGTCCAGCAGCCACGTCCAGATCAGCCCCACGACGACCGCCGACGCGATCACCGGCGTGAAGAACGCCGTGCGGAAGAACGTGATGCCGGGCAGCTTCTTCTGCACGAGCAGCGCGATCAGCAGCGGCAGCACCACCAGCGGCGGCACGATGCACACCAGGTACAGCGTGCTGTTGCGCAGCGCCAGCCAGAACTTCGGGTCGTCCAGCATCCGCTGGAAGTTCGCGAGCCCGGTGAACCGGCCGCCGCCGAGCGCCGTGGCGTCGGTGAACGCCAGCACGATCATGTTCACGAACGGCACGAGGCTGAACGTGATGACGACGGCCAGTCCCGGCAGCAGGAACAGCCACGGGGTGGAGGACCGGTGGTGGCCCACGCTCACCCGAGCAGCCGGTCGCACTCGGCGACCGTGTCGTCCAGCGCCTGCTTCGCGGACTTCTTGCCCAGCATGGCGTCCGCGAGGTTCTGCCGCAGCGAGTCCTGCATCTGCTGGCTGAACTGGACCGGCGTGTAGTTCACCGAGTCGCCGAGCTGCTTGGCCGCGGCGACCCGCACCCTGGCCTCGTCGGTCCCGTCCTCGGTGGTGAAGTACGGGTCCCGCATCCCGCCCCTGGTGCTCGGGAAGATCGTCGCGATCTTGGAGAACGCGAGCTGGTTCTGGGCGTTGGTGACGAACCGGCCGAACGCCAGCGCGGTGGCCTTGTTCTTGCTGGAGTTCGGCACCGAGACGCCGTGCACGTACATGTTGGCCCTGCCGGTGTTCGTGATCGGCTTGGTGATGCCGATGTTCGCGTACAGCGAGGGCGCGTCTGTCTTGAACTTGCCGAGGTCGTACGCCGAGCCGGGGCTCAGCGCGGTCTGCTGCGCCATGAACTTCGCGCCCGACCCGGTGTAGTTCTGCGTCAGCGCCTCCGCGACCAGCCCGCCCGCGTCGTACATCCGCTTGTACATGTCGACCAGCTCGACGCCCTTGGCCGAGTTGAAGGTGAACCCCGTGCCGTCGGCGTTCACCATCTCCACGCCGTAGAGCCCGAAGTCCGCGATCGACGGCGTCTGGCCGAGCATCGCGACCCTGCGATCGGTCTGCCGGGCCATCGCCAGCGCGGCGGCCTCCAGCTCGGCGAACGTCGTCGGCGGGCTGTCCGGATTGAGCCCCGCCTGCTGGAACAGCGCTTTGTTGTAGAACACCGGACCGGTGTTCAGGTACCACGGAAAACCATACGTGCCCGATTTACCCGGAATGGCGTAGGCGGCCCACGCATTGTCGAGGTAGTCGTTCTTCGCGTCGGCCGCCGCCTGGTCGAGGTCGACCAGCTGTCCTGCTTTGGCGAGCGGGTAGCTCAGGTCCGGCGGCACGTTGATCACGTCCGGCAGTGAGCCCGCGGAGGCGTCGGCCAGTACCTTGGTGAGATAACCGTCGGCTGGCTGGTCGATCCACCTGACCGTCGTACCGGCGTGTTCCCGCTGGAAGGCGGCTATGACGCCCTCGACGTACTCCGTGTACTTGGGTTTCAGCGCCCACGTCTGGAAGGTGATCTCACCCGTGACCTCGCCGCCGACCGCACCTCCCTCCTGGCTCGTGCCGGACAGTCCGCAACCGGCGAGGGTCGCTGCCGCCACACTGATCAGGAATACGCGTCGAGTCGTCCGCATCAGGCGCACCTCCGTGTTGTCCCGACCGTAGCTAAACCGGTATAGCTGCATCTACCCTCAACCGATTCACTTGTCTACTTCCGGACAGGCTGGTGCGTGTGAAACGTCCGACGATCCGAGACATCGCGCTGCGCGCCGGTGTCTCGAAGGGCGCGGTCTCACTCGCGCTGAACGGCAGGCCGGGCGTCTCCGAGGAAACCCGGCGGCGCATCCTCCGCGTGGCCGACGAACTGGCGTGGCGGCCGAACAGCGCGGCACGGGCGCTGTCCGCGGCCCGCGCCGACTCGGTCGGCCTGGTGCTCGCCCGACCCGCCCGCACCCTCGGCGTCGAGTCGTTCTTCTTCCAGCTCATCTCCGGCGTGCAGGCCGAGCTGTCGACCCGGTCGGTCGCGCTGCTGTTCCAGGTCGTGGAGGACCAGGCCGCCGAGGTCGAGCTGTACCGGCGGTGGTCGTCCGAGCAGCGCGTCGACGGCGTGTTCCTGGTCGACCTGCGGGTGGACGACCAGCGGGTCGAGCTGGTGGAGAAGCTGGGGATGCCCGCCGTCGTGATCGGCGGGCCCGGCCACCACGGCGGCCTCGCCAGCGTGTGGGCCGACGACGCCGCGGCGATGGTGTCGATCATCGAGCACCTCGGCGCGCTGGGGCACCGGCGGATCGCGCGCGTCGCGGGCCTGCCCGGACTGCTGCACACCGAGCGCCGCACGACCGCGTTCCACTCCGCCGCCGCCGCGTGGGGCATCACGGCCGCCGAGTGCGTCGCCACGGACTACACCGACGAGCAGGGCGCGAGCGCCACCCGCGTCCTGCTGACCGGCCGCACGCGGCCGACCGCGATCGTCTACGACAACGACGTGATGGCCGTCGCGGGCGCGGCGGTCGCGGCCGAGCTGGGGGTCGCGGTGCCGGACGACGTGTCGCTGGTGGCGTGGGACGACTCACCGCTGTGCCGCCTGCTGCACCCGCCGCTGACGGCGCTGGCGCGCGACACGTTCGCCTTCGGCGAGCGGGCCGCGAAGACCCTGCTCACCGTGCTGGACGGCGAACCGCCCGCCGACGTCGAGGACCAGGTGCCGGTGCTGGTCCCGAGGGGCAGCACCGGCCCTCCCCGCTAGTCCAGGTCGTCCACGAACTTCATCAGCAGGTCGCCGAACGCGTCCGGCGCCTCCTCCTGCGGCGCGTGCCCGACGCCGTCGAGCACCTGGACCTCGCCGCGCCACAGCGTCGGCGCGTCCAGGCCGCGCAGGTAGTCCAGCGACACGAGCTGCTCCTCACGGCCGTGCAGCACGGCCAGCGGGCGCTCCATCGCCGCGACGATCGCGGTCTCGTCGGAGATCGCGCCCGAGCCGATGGCGGCGCCCACGCCCTCGCGCGCGGCCGGGTCGGTCGCCAGGATGTCGGCGATGAACCCGTGCAGCGGCAGCGCCGAACCCGGCGCGACGAAGCTGGCCGCGTACGCCCTGGCGTCGTCCTCGCCCACCTCGCCGGTGAACCCGACGCCCATCGCGGGGTTCGGCAGGAACGCCGACGGCACCGCGGCCGGGTTCGGCAGCGGCGGCGTGCCGAAGACCGCGAACCCGGCGGCCTCGGGGAGCTGGGGCTCGGCCTCGATCACGATGTGCCCGCCGAGGCTCCAGCCCACGAACACCGCGTCCGGGACGTTCAGCACGTCGGCGAACCCCGTCACCGCGGCGGTGAACGTCGCGATCGAGTAGCCGCCGTCGGGGACCTGCGACCCGCCGTGGCCCGGCAGGTCGAGCGCCAGGCAGCGGAAGCGCCGCCCGAACGGACCGTCCAGCAGCGGCTGCCACGTCCGGGACGACGACGAGTTCCCGTGCACCAGCACGACCGGCCTGCCGGTGCCCGTGCTCTGCCGGTGGGCGATCTCCAGCCCGTTGACGACGACCATGTCTCTCCTAGCGCGGCAGCTTCTCACCGATGTCGAGGGTGGGCACGGAGACGGTAACCGTCTCGGGGTACTTGATGCCCGCCCCGGTGTTGAGGACGACGACCTCCTCGTGCTCGGCGATCCACCCGCGCTGCCGCAGCAGCCGGACGGCCGCGAACGCCGCCGCTCCCTCCGGGCAGACGAACGCGCCTTCGAGCCGCGCGCACAGCTCCTGCGCCGCCAGCAGCGCCTCGTCGTCCACCGCGACCGCCGTGCCGCCGGTGTCGTACAGCGCGTCGAGGATCAGGAAGTCCCCGAGCGGCTTCGGCACGTTGATGCCGAAGGCGACGGTCTTCGAGTCCGGCCACGGCTCCGCGGTCCGCTCACCCGCCTCGAACGCCGCCACGATCGGAGCGCACCCGCCCGCCTGCACCGCGACCAGCCGCGGCAGCTCCCCGGTGATCCAGCCGAGTTCGCGCATCTCCAGCAGCGCCTTGTGGATGCCGATCAGCCCCACGCCGCCGCCGGTCGGGTAGAGGATCACGTCCGGGCAGCGCCAGCCGAGCTGCTCGACGATCTCGTAGCCCATCGTCTTCTTGCCCTCGACGCGGTAGGGCTCCTTCAACGTCGACGTGTCGAACAGCTCCCCGTCCGAAGAGGACACCAGCTCGCCGACCATCTTCCCGGCGTCGCCGATGAGGCCGTTGACCAGGTAGAGGTCGGCTCCGCTGACCGCGACCTCGGCGCGGGTGATCTCCGGGGCGTCCACGGGCATCGCGACCACGCTCCGCAGCCCCGCGCGGGCCGCGTACAGCGCCCACGCCGCGCCCGCGTTCCCGTTGGTCGGCATGGCCATCGCCTTCGCGCCCAGCTCGGCCGCCCGCGACACCCCGACCGCCGCGCCGCGGGCCTTGAACGACCCGGTCGGCACCAGCCCCTCGTCCTTCATCAGCAGCCCCGGCACGCCGAGCGCCTCGCCGAGCCGGGGGAGCGCCAGCAGCGGGGTCATGCCCTCGCCGAGGCTGACCACGTTCGCCTCGTCCCGCACGGGCAGCACCTCGTGGTAGCGCCACAGCGTCGGCGGCCTGCCCGACAGGTCGGCGGGCGTCACGGACTCGCGCACGGCGGCCAGGTCGTAGCGGGCCAGCAGCGGCGCACCGCACCCGCACAGGTTCGCGAGCACGTCGGCGTCGTGGCGGCGGTCGCAGCGGGAGCAGTCCAGGTGCGTCAACCGGCTGTAGGTCATGCCGCCAGCCAACCAGAAGCGTGCGGATCTCGTCGGTCTCGACGTGGGGGTCGACGGGGATGGTGAACGCCCGGACCAGCGCGACGTCGACCGACCCGCCAGGAGGGCGGGGTGGTGCCGCTGGAACCGTTCTTGGACGCTTTCGCGCCCGAAGAGCCCAAGAACGGTCCCGTGTCAGGCCGGTGTGGCCACCTGTTCGCTCACGACCTGGGCCGCGGCGGAGACCAGGGCGGTCACCGACGGGTTGCCCGAGTTGTCCTGGCGCCACGCGAACTGCGTGTACACCCGGAACGGGGGGACCCAGGGCAGCCTGCGCAGCCTGCCGTCCGCCAGCTCGGCCGCGACCGTGACCTCGGGGACGAGGGAGATCCCCAGCCCGGAGGCGACCGCGCGCTTGGCGGCGTCGATCGAGTCGAGCGCCAGCACCGGCGACCTCGACTCGCTGT
Source organism: Umezawaea sp. (assembly GCF_057122925.1). NCBI lineage: Bacteria > Bacillati > Actinomycetota > Actinomycetes > Pseudonocardiales > Pseudonocardiaceae > Umezawaea > Umezawaea sp. Next base: position 127,231 of record NZ_DBNGPQ010000056.1, read on the forward strand.
CGTGCAACCCCAGTGCCTGTTCGAACTGCTCGTAGTAGCTGGCGCCGTTCTCGGCCCTGACCAGCGTGCTGCCGCGCAGTTCATCCTCGGTGATCACCGACCGCCTGGTGAGGGCGTGGGTCGGCCCGCTGACCATGACCAGCGGTTCGGGGCAGAGCACCGTCGACTCCAGCCCCTCGCGGGGCTCGATCGGCCCGATGAAGAACGCGCAGTCGAGACGCCCCTCCCGGACCGACGACAGGTTCGACTGCGTGTTCCGCGAGTGCAGTGAGATCTGGACGCTCGGATAGCGCCAGCACATGTACTCGATGAGTGGTAACAGCCGGTAGTCGGTCAAACTCTGTGCGCTGCCGATGACGAGCTTGCCGTGCGGCTCGCCGTTCATCGTGATGGCTTTTCTGGCCTTGTCGGTAAGCGTGATGATGTTGCGTGCGAAGGGCAGTAGCTCAACGCCCGCGGACGTCATCTGGATGCCTCTGGGAAGTCGTCGGAACAACGAGACGCCGAGCGTCTCCTCCAGGGCCTTGATGCGGGTAGTGATCGTGGGCTGCGAGCAATTCAGAGTGGCGGCGGCCTTCGTAAAACTTCCCGTTTGAACCACAGTTGTGAACGCCAAAAGCTGACGCGTCTCCATGGAGCTCCCCAACGGTGCGTAAAAGAGTGATCCACGAGCGCCGGGGTAGGACGGCGCCGTGGTGACCGGTGCGTTGGCGGCAGTTGACCTGGCTGCGGGTAGGAGCGGTCAGGTCGGCTGGGGCGTCAACATCGCCGGGCAACCGTGCTGGGCGCCGAAGAGAACTGGTGGAACCGCATCGGTGCCGGGCGGGGAGCCCGGCGGTCGAGGTGGATGAGGGCGGACAGGAGCGCGCGGTGGGTCAGGGGCAGCGGCGGAATGGATCTCATCGGGTCATCGACACCTTGTCTGGTAGGTGGTTGAAAAGCTCGATGACATTGTCTCGCTCGTTTCTTGCGTCCCGTTACCGGTTGCGTCCGCTACTGGTCCCCCCAGAACGTCCGGCAACTTTCTTCAGGTGAGCAAGGTGGTCCCAGGCTCGCGCGTCACGCTACCTGACCTGCACACGAATGGACTACGGCGAGTGGAGTCATCTCAACAAGTGAAAGTTTTCCATGAGGCACTACTCCGGATGGACTGCATTCACTCGTTGTGCGTAACCCCCCTGGGTTCTGGTTGCGTTCAGTGAGTACCGACTACGACACTCGGGTAACTCGGGCAACTGTAGGTAATCGTGGTGTCCCGCGTATGGCTTCGGAGAGTCAACGGATGCGATTGCCACTCGAATGGCCTAGCGCTCTGCTGAACCGCTTAGTATCGAATAGCCCGCCCGGTGGAACGCCGTGGACCTTCCGCACGCGGGGCGACTTCGGAGAGCGCTTTCGCGCGCGCTCCGGTTTCCCGTGGTCAGCGATCTGGCCCCCCGGACGGCCCAACGCCGCGTTCGAGCGTCACCACCACCCCGTCCGACGCCGTCGACGCGCCGCCGGTTCCCGCGCGCGGGCGGCTAGTGGCCCTCGGTCCGCGCGAAGACGCAGCCGTCGACCCCGGCGGGCTCCACGGTGGCCCCGGTGCCCTCGACCGGCTCGCACCAGAGGTGCCGCAGCCCGAGCTCGCCGGTGCCCAGTTCCTCCGACGTGATCGCGAACCCGTCGCCGAAGCTGAAGTCGGGGTTCTCCGTCAGCGTCCCGTCGGCCAGCCCGGCCCTCCAGAACTCCTGGAGCGCCCTGACGCCGTCCGGCTTGAAGAGGACGAGGCCGACCTTCTGGAACGGAGGCACGGCGCAGGTCGCCCACGACGCCACGAACGGCTCGTAGAGCCTCGCCCGGTCCGCCCCGAGGTAGGTGGTGAGCTCGGCCGGGGTGGCGGTCCTCGCGTCCGAGCACCGGCCGCCGCTGGCGTCCTTCGTCCACGCCACGACCTCGTCGAGGGTGGTGAACGGGCCCGCGGGGGCGGTCGGCCGCGAGGTGCTCGGGTGGTGGCCGGGGTGGAGGTCGGAGTGGGGGTCGGCGGCGGGTTCGGCGGACGCGCAGGCGGCCAGCAGGGCCGCTCCGGTCACCACCGCGGCCAGCGCGCGAACGAGCATCCGCCACCTCGCATTGGTCTAGACCCCTCACGGTAGAGGTTCGCGACCGCGCCGGATAGGGGGCCAGCGCACCCCGGCAGGTCGACGCGACCGGCCGCTCACCTAGACTCGACGGGAATCCCGACGCCTGTCGTGGTGTTTCGGGCTGTTCCGCACGTCATGTTCGTTACGAGGAGACCACGTTGAAGAGCACCGTCGAGCAGCTGAGCCCGACGCGGGTCCGGATCAACGTCGAGGTGCCGTTCGACGAGCTCAAGCCGGACTTCGACCGCGCTTACCGCAAGCTCGCCAAGCAGGTGCGCATCCCCGGCTTCCGCCCCGGCAAGGCACCCGCGCGCGTCCTGGAGAGCCGCATCGGCCGCGGCGCCGTACTGGACGAGGTCGTCCAGGAGGCCATCCCGGCCAAGTACCTGGAAGCCGTGAACAGCGGTGAGGTGCGCACCCTCGGCCGTCCCGAGTTCGAGGTCACGAACATCGCCGACGGCGACTCCCTCGCGTTCAGCGCCGAGGTCGACATCCGTCCCGAGATCACCGTGCCCGCGTTCGGCGAGCTGTCGGTGAGCGTCGAGGACCAGGAGGTCGAGGAGTCGGACGTCGACACCCAGCTCGACGAGCTGCGCGCCCGCTTCGGCACCCTCACCGGTGTCAAGCGCGAGGCGGCCGAGGGCGACTTCGTCGTCGTCGACCTGTCCGCGACGGTGGACGGCGCCGAGGTCGAGGAGGCCAAGACCTCCGGCCTGTCCTACGAGATCGGCTCCGGCCAGCTCGTCGAGGGCATCGACGACGCCCTGATCGGCGCGTCCGAGGGCGAGACCAAGACGTTCACGACCACGCTGGTCGCCGGTGAGCACGCGGGCCGCGAGGCCGAGGTCAGCGTCGTGCTGAACAGCGTCAAGGAGCGCCAGCTCCCCGAGCTCGACGACGAGTTCGCCCAGCTGGCCAGCGAGTTCGACACGCTGGACGAGCTGAAGGGCGACCTGCGCACCCGCCTCGGCCGCGTGAAGAAGATGCAGCAGGGCGTCGAGGCCCGCGACAAGGTCCTCGAGGCGCTGCTCGCGACCACCGAGGTGCCGCTGCCCGAGGCCGTCGTCCAGGGCGAGGTCGACGCGCGCAAGCACGACGCCGTGCACTCGTTCGACCACGACGAGGCCCGCTTCGCCGAGTGGCTGACCGAGCAGGGCCAGACGCAGGAGGAGTTCGACACCGAGGTGCGCACCGCGGCCGAGCAGGCCGTGAAGACGCAGCTCGTGCTCGACTCGATCGCCGACGCCGAGGAGATCAGCGTCACCGACGCCGAGCTCACCGAGCGGATCATCTACCAGGCGCAGCGCTTCGGCATCAGCCCGGACGAGTACGTCAAGCGCGCCCAGCAGTCCGGTCAGCTCGGCGCCATCTTCGCCGACGTCCGCCGCGGCAAGGCCCTCGCGGCCGTCGTGCGCCAGGCGACTGTGACCGACGCCACCGGCAACGAGCTGGACCTCGACGAGCTGTTCGGCGAGTCCAAGTCGGACGCTCCCACCGAGGAATCCGCGGAGCAGTGAAGCCCTGAGCGAAAACGGGCGGTGTCGGGAAGTTGACACCGCCCGTCTTCGTTAAGGTCGCTCGTAGGGATTCCGGCAGACGGGATCAGAACAGAGTCAAGCCACGGCGGAGCAGTCCTCCCCGTTCCTCCTGGAGTAAGGCAGGCAGACGTGACGCAGCACTCCTTCCCGACGCCCGAGATGCGGTCGTCCGCGGGGATGAACCTCAACGACTCGGTTTACGAGCGGCTGCTCCGCGAGCGGATCATCGTGTTGGGCTCCCAGGTCGAAGAGGGCATCGCCAACCAGATCACCGCGCAGCTCCTCCTGCTGGCGGCCGAGGACCCTGAAAAGGACATCACCCTCTACATCAACTCGCCCGGCGGCTCGGTCACCGCGGGCATGGCCATCTTCGACACCATGCAGCTCATCGAGCCCGACGTGGCGACCACGGCCATGGGCCTCGCGGCGTCCATGGGCCAGTTCCTGCTCTCCGCGGGCGCGCCCGGCAAGCGTTCGGCCCTCCCGCACGCGCGGATCCTCATGCACCAGCCCTCCGCGGGCGTCGGCGGCACGGCGGCCGACATCGCGATCCAGGCGGACATGCTGACCCGCACGAAGCAGGAGATGGCGGAGCTCATCGCCGAGCACACCGGGCAGCCGGTGGACCGGATCATCGCCGACTCGGACCGCGACCGCTGGTTCACGGCGCAGGAAGCGCTGGAGTACGGCTTCGTCGACAAGGTGATCACCCGCCCCACCCGCGTCTCGAACGCCTGACCGCGGCACAACCCAGGAGACATCAAGTGGACCAGTCCTACGCGCCCCAGTCCCGGTACGTGCTGCCGTCGTTCGTCGAGCGCACGAGCTACGGGGTCAAGGAGTCCAACCCCTACAACAAGCTGTTCGAGGAACGCATCATCTTCCTCGGCGTGCAGGTCGACGACGCCTCCGCGAACGACGTCATGGCGCAGCTCCTGTGCCTGGAGTCGGACGACCCGGACCGCGACATCCTGCTCTACATCAACTCGCCCGGTGGCTCCTTCACCTCGCTGATGGCCATCTACGACACGATGCAGTTCGTCCGGCCGGACATCCAGACGTACTGCCTCGGCCAGGCCGCCTCGGCCGCCGCCGTCCTGCTCGCCGCGGGTACCCCCGGCAAGCGGCACGCGCTGCCGAACGCCCGCATCCTGATCCACCAGCCTTCCACCGAGGGCGTCTACGGTCAGGTGTCGGACCTGGAGATCCAGTCGAACGAGATCCAGCGCGTTCGCCGCCTCATGGAGACCACGCTGGCGCACCACACGGGCCGCTCCCCGGAGCAGGTCCGGCTCGACGTCGAGCGCGACAAGATCCTGACCGCCGACGCCGCGAAGGAGTACGGCATCGTCGACGCCGTGCTCCCCTACCGGAAGCTCTCGGCGAACAAGTGACGCCCGACACGCCGAGCTGACCGGGCCTACCGGTCGGTTCGGCGGGTCCGGGGGACGCTGGTCCTCCCACTTGCACGGGTTGGACAGGTACCGTCGAGACGAATGGGTGGAACTCGTGTCCAACGGGTCTCGCCACACGATCAGGCGCCGCACATCAGGGTGTGCGCCGGAGGGGACAGAGGTCAGCGGTCATGGCGCGTATCGGTGACGGCGGCGACCTGCTGAAGTGTTCTTTCTGCGGAAAGAGCCAGAAGCAGGTGAAGAAACTCATCGCTGGCCCCGGCGTTTACATCTGCGATGAGTGCATCGACCTCTGCAACGAGATCATCGAGGAGGAGCTCGCCGAAGCGGGCGACGTCAAGCTCGATGAGTTGCCGAAGCCGTCTGAGATCCACGAGTTCCTCGACCAGTACGTCATCGGTCAGAGCGAAGCGAAGCGGACTCTCGCGGTGGCGGTCTACAACCACTACAAGCGCATCCAAGCGGGTGACCGGGGGCGCGAGGGCAGGGACGACGGCGTCGAGCTGGCGAAGTCGAACATCCTGATGCTCGGGCCGACGGGGTGCGGCAAGACCTACCTCGCCCAGACGCTCGCGAAGATGCTGAACGTTCCGTTCGCCATCGCGGACGCGACCGCCCTCACCGAGGCCGGTTACGTCGGTGAGGACGTCGAGAACATCCTGCTGAAGCTCATCCAGGCCGCCGATTACGACGTGAAGCGCGCCGAAACCGGCATCATCTACATCGACGAAGTCGACAAGATCGCCCGGAAGAGTGAAAACCCGTCCATCACCCGTGATGTGTCCGGTGAGGGCGTCCAGCAGGCGCTGCTGAAAATACTGGAGGGGACCACGGCCTCCGTGCCCCCGCAGGGTGGTCGCAAGCACCCCCACCAGGAGTTCATCCAGATCGACACGACGAACGTGCTGTTCATCGTGGCGGGTGCGTTCGCGGGCCTGGAGAAGATCATCCAGGACCGCGTCGGCAAGCGCGGTCTCGGCTTCGGCGCCGAGGTGCGCACCAAGGCCGAGGTCGACGCGGCGGACTACTTCGCCGACTCGATGCCCGAGGACCTGATCAAGTTCGGCCTCATCCCGGAGTTCATCGGCCGTCTCCCGATGGTCGCGAGCGTCACGAACCTGGACAAGCCGTCCCTGGTCAAGATCCTCACCGAACCGAAGAACGCGCTGGTCAAGCAGTACCAGAAGCTCTTCGAGATGGACGGCGTCGAGCTGGAGTTCACGAAGACCGCCATGGAGGCCGTCGCCGACCAGGCGATCCTCCGCGGCACCGGGGCCCGCGGGCTCCGGGCGATCATGGAGGAGGTGCTGCTCCCCGTCATGTACGACATCCCGAGCCGCACCGACGTCGCCAAGGTCGTCATCACGGAGCAGACGGTCAAGGAGAACGTGAACCCGACGATCGTCGCCCGTCAGCCGAGCAGGCGCGAGCGCCGCGAGAAGTCGGCGTAGAGCACCATCGCGGATGGGCGCACTCCGGTCCCGGAGTGCGCCCGCTCGTGTTTCCGGAGGAGAATCGTGTCGCTGCCCTACGTCCTCCTGCTGCACGGCCTGAACGGTTCGGGGCCGACGCACTGGCAGAACTGGCTCGCGGGCGAACTCGCCCACCACGGCGCCCAGGTCGACGTGCCGCTGTTCACCGAAGCCGACCGCCCGTCCCGCGACGTGTGGCTGGCTGAACTGCGTGCCCACCTGTTGGCCGCCCCCACAACGGGTGAACGTGTCGTCGTCGCCCACTCCCTCGCGTGCCTGCTCTGGCTGCACCACGCGGCGACCTCGCCGGACGCGTCCACGCGCGTGGACCGGGTCCTGCTGGTCGCCCCGCCGAGCACCGACTGCCCGGAACCGGCCATCACCACGTTCATCCCGGCCCCGACCGACGCGGACGGCCTCCGCAGGGCCGCGGCGACCACCCGCCTGGTCGTCGGCGAGGGCGACCCGTACTGCACGCTCGACCAGGCGAAACTGCTCGCGGAGTCGCTGCGGATCGAGGTGGACGTCATCGTCGGCGGTGGCCACCTGAACGTCGACGCGGGCTACGGCCCGTGGACCGCCGTGCTCAAGTGGGTCCGCAGCGACCGCACCCCGCTCACCCCGCGGTAGTCACGCCCGGCTTCGGCACGCGCTTGCCCACGAACCGGACCACGTCCGGCACCGCCCGGCGGAAGAAGTGGTCGTCGTGCCCGCCGGGCGCGATCGACCCGACCACGGGCTTCTTCTCCTCGATGAACTTCCGCGCCCCGACGATGAACCGGTCCTTGTCGCCGATCCAGATCCCGATGGGCACGTCGCCCAGTTCGGCCTGGTGCTTGAGCGGGTCGAGGGAGGCCCACTGGTCGGCGTTCGCGAACGCCTTCCGCTTCGCCATCTCCGGCCACGACGTGAGCAGGCCGGGAGCGATGGTGGCGACCGCCGAGAGGGGCTGACGGCGTTCGTTGCGGCGGCGGGCGTAGAGGAGGGCACCGAAACCGCCCATCGAGACCCCGGTGCAGGCGAACGGCTGCGGGCCCAGGCCGCGGTCGGCGAGCCAGCGGGGGACCTCGTCGAGGAGCATCGCCATCGGGTCGTCGCCGGGCACGTTCTCGTGCCAGTAGTTGTCGCCGCCGTCGACGGCCACGAACCCGAACGGGGGCACGGCGCCGCGCACGACCGCGGAGGTGAAGACCTCCACCAGACCGCCGACGGCCGCGTACCGGGCGTTGCCGTGCAGGCCGTGGAGCAGGATCGACATGGGCAGGTTCGGCGGTGTCGGGCCGGGCGGCAGGATGGTCACCAGGTCGACGTCCCGACCCCTGGCCGCCGAGCGGACCCGGCTCACCTCCACGACCGCGCGCTTGCCCGCCGGTTTCGGCCCGGCGACGCCGAGCGCCAGCCGCAGCGCCTCACCCAGCGGTGCGGTGCCGCCGAGCGCCAGCCCCAGTCCCGCGGCCGTCACACCCGCCGCGCCGAGCGCGGACAGCACCGTACGCCGGTGCACGCCCGCGCGTGGTCCCTCGTCGTCCATGTCCCCCGCCCTCCGCACCACACATCGTCCGCCGGCTCCGGGGTGTTTCGCCGGCAGGACAGGGGTCATGTCACCAGGTCTGCCCGAAGTTCCACGATCTCGGCCGCTGTGTAACCGAGCGTGCGCAGCACGTGGTCGGTGTGCTCGCCCAGCGCGGGCACCGCGCCCGGAGCCCAGTCCCAGCCGTCGACGGGTGGCCGCAGCATCGTGACCGATCCGCCGGGCACCGCCACCTCCCGCCCGCGCTCGCGGGCGACGAGCTGGGGGTGGTCGGGCAGGTCCGCGACGCTCCGGGTGCGCGCGGCGGGCACGTCGGCGGCGTCCAGCGCGGCCAGCAGGGCGTCCGCGGTCCACGCGCTGAAGTCCAGCTCGGCGTGCAGCTCGTCGCGGTGCCGCACCCGGTCGGCGACCGTGCCGAACCGGGGGTCGTCGGCCAGCGCGGGCCGGTCCAGCACCCGCGCGCACAGCCGCCGCCACTGCGGGTCGTTCTGCACGGCCAGGTGCACCGCGCCGTCGCCGCACGGGAACGGCCCGTACGGCGCGATGCTCGGGTGGTGGGCGCCGTTGCGGGGCGCTGCCCGGCCCGTGCCCGCCGCGTAGAGCATCGGCTGGTGCATCCACTCGGCCAGCGCCTCGAACAGGCTCAGCCGCAGCGTGGCGCCCTGCCCGGTCCGCGCGCGGGCGAGCAGCGCGGCCAGCACCGCCGACTGGAGCTGGACGCCCGCCGCGATGTCGGCCACCGAGATCCCGGCGCGCGCGGTCACGTCGCCGTCGCCGGTCAGCTCCACGAGACCTGCCTCGGACTGGACCAGCGCGTCGAACGCCTTCCGCTCGCCGTACGGGCCGCCGTCGCCGTACCCGGACAGCTCGCCCACGACGAGGTCGGGCCTGCCCGCGCGCAGCGCGTCCGCGTCCAGACCGCGCCGTCGGGCCGCACCGGGGGAGAGGTTGCACAGCACGACGTCGGCTCGCGCGACCAGCCGGGCCACCACCTCGGCCGCCCGCTCGTGGGCCAGGTCGAGGGTGAGGGACTCCTTGCCGACGTTCGTCCACGCGAAGTACGACGACACCTCACCGCACGCCGGGTCGTAGTGCCGCGCGAAGTCCCCGACACCCGGTCGTTCGACCTTCACCACCCGCGCCCCGAGGTCGGCCAGCAGCCGCGTCGCGTACGGGACGGCCACGGCCTGCTCGAAGCTGACCACCAGGACGCCGTCAAGGGGCTTCGACACGCTCGGCACCGGTGTAGACGTTGAGCGAATCGCCCCTGAGGAACCCGATCAGGGTCATGCCCTGCTCCTCGGCCAGCTCCGCCGCGAGCGACGAGGGCGCGGACACCGCCGACAGGACCGGGACGCCCGCCATCGCCGCCTTCTGCACCAGCTCGAACGACGCCCGCCCGGACACCATCAGCACGTGGTCGCGCAGCGGCACCCGGTCGTTCATCAGCGCCCAGCCGAGGACCTTGTCGACCGCGTTGTGCCTGCCCACGTCCTCGCGCACCACCAGCAGCTCGCCCGACGACGAGAACAGCCCCGCCGCGTGCAGGCCGCCGGTCGAGGCGAACACCTTCTGCTGGGCCCGCAGCGCGTCCGGCAGCCCCGTCAGCACGTCCACGCGCACCCGGCACGGGTCGGCGGCGGGCGAGAACGAGGTCTTCAGCCGGACCGCGTCGAGCGCGGCCTTCCCGCACACCCCGCAGGAGGAGGTGGTGTAGAAGTTCCGCTCGACGCCCACGTCCGGTGACGGCACGCCGGGGGCGAGCGCCAGGTCGAGCACGTTGTAGGTGTTCTCCCCGTCGGGACCGGTGCCCTCGCAGAACCGGGCGGTGGAGATGTCCTCCAGACCGGTGATGACGCCTTCGCTGAGCAGGAAGCCGTGGGCGAGCTCCACGTCCTGACCCGGTGTGCGCATCGTCACGGCCAGCGCGCGACCGTCCACCCGCAACTCCAGGGGCTCCTCGGCGGCCAACGCGTCGATCTTCTTCCGCTCCCCGCGGGACGAGAAGCTGATCACCGGGCGTCGAACTGTGACGCGTCCCATCGCCAACCCCTCACTTCGAGCCGTTCCCCGCCGATGACCTACCGCTCATCGTGCCCGTTCGTGCGAACAGCATCGGCGAGCAATTAAGTTCCGGTGGTCACCAACCAGGTTACGGAGGTGTCGGACAGTGGGTTTCCTCGACCGCTCCCGAACAGTCGCACCCGCGGACTGGAACCGCTGGCTCATCCCGCCGGCCGCGCTCTCGGTCCACCTCGCCATCGGCCAGGCCTACGCGTGGAGCGTCTTCAAGTCGCCCCTGGAGGGCGCGCTCGGGCTCTCCGGCACGCAGAGCGCCCTGCCGTTCCAGCTCGGCATCGTGATGCTCGGGCTGTCGGCCGCGTTCGGTGGCACGCTCGTCGAGCGCAACGGCCCGCGCTGGGCGATGTTCGTCTCCGCCGTGTGCTTCTCCTCGGGGTTCCTGATCTCCGCGCTCGGCGCGTGGACCTCGCAGTTCTGGCTGGTGGTGATCGGCTACGGCTTCGTCGGCGGCATCGGGCTCGGCATCGGCTACATCTCGCCGGTGTCGACGCTGATCAAGTGGTTCCCCGACCGGCCCGGCATGGCGACCGGCATCGCGATCATGGGCTTCGGCGGCGGTGCGCTGATCGCGTCGCCGTGGTCGACGCAGATGCTCAAGTCGTTCGGCAAGGACCACACCGGCATCGCCGAGTCGTTCGCCGTGCACGGCGTCGTCTACGCGGTGTTCGTGTCGCTGGGCGTGCTGCTGATCCGCGTGCCCGCCGAGGGCTGGCGACCTCCCGGCTGGGAGCCCGCCGCCGCGGTGGTCAACAAGATGATCACGACGGCGAACGTGTCCGCCCGCAACGCGATCCGCACCCCGCAGTTCTGGCTGCTGTGGATCATCCTGTGCTTCAACGTCACCGCGGGCATCGGCATCCTGGAGAAGGCCGCCCCGATGATCACCGACTTCTTCGCGGAGACGGCGACGCCGGTCGCGGTCGCCGCCGCGGGCGGGTTCGTCGCCCTGCTGTCGCTGGCCAACATGGGCGGCCGGATCATCTGGTCGTCCACATCGGACCTGGTGGGGCGCAAGAACATCTACCGCATCTACCTCGGTGTCGGTGCGGCGATGTACCTCGTGATCGCGTTGGCGGGCAACGTGTCCACGCCGCTGTTCGTGGTGTGCGCGATGGTGATCCTGTCGTTCTACGGCGGCGGTTTCGCGACCATCCCGGCGTACCTGAAGGACCTGTTCGGCACCTACCAGGTCGGAGCGATCCACGGTCGGCTGCTCACCGCGTGGTCGACCGCCGGTGTGCTCGGGCCGCTGATCGTCAACGCCATCTCGGACAGCCAGAAGGCGGACGGCAAGTCCGGTCCCGACCTGTACACGAACTCGCTGTTCATCATGATCGTGCTGCTGGCGATCGGGTTCGTCGCCAACGAGCTGGTGAAGCCCGTCAGCGCGAAGTTCCACGAGCCCGTCGAGCTGGAGGAGGCGTCCCGATGAGGCGACCGTTGATCGTGTTCGCGTGGCTGTGGGTCGGCGTCCCGCTCACCTACGGGCTGGTCGAACTGGTGCGTCGGGTGACGCCGCTCTTCACGAGCTGACAGCTCCACCCGATCGAGTGACGGTCGAGGAGCGGTTTCCGGGGGTTTCTCGTCGGTGCTCCCCGGTGTGCTCGACCCATGCCTCTCCTGTACTTCTGGCTCCTGCTCCGGGACGCGCTGGTGGCCCTGCCACCGCGCGTCCCGGCCGGGGTCGTCCCCGTGCTCGGCCACGGCGGCTTCGTGGTGCGGCTGTTCGCAGGCCGTGATCCGCCCTAGGTTGGCCGGGTGGACTCCTATGACGTCGTAGTGGTGGGTGGCGGGCACAACGCGCTGGTGGCGGCGACGTACCTGGCCAAGGCGGGGTTGTCGGTGCTCGTGGTCGAGAAGCTGGACCACGTGGGTGGCGCGGCGGTGAGCGCGTCGCCGTTCGCGGGCGTTCCCGCCCGGCTGTCCCGCTTCTCCTACCTGGTCAGCCTGCTGCCGGACCGGATCGTCGCCGACCTCGGCCTGCGGCTGGAGCTGCGGTCCCGTGCGGCGTCGTCCTACACGCCCGTCGGTGACGGCGGTCTGCTGGTGGAGCGCGTGCCCGGTCCGGCGACGGTGGAGTCGTTCCGCGCGGTGACGGGGTCCGGCTCGGCCTGGGAGGTGTGGCAGCGCTGGTACGCCTCGCTGGACGCGCTGGCCAAGGTGGTGGCGCCGACGATGCTGGAACCGCTGGTCTCGCGCGCGGAGTTCGCCCGGCTGGCAGGCGACCTGTGGTCGCCGGTGTTCGAGCAGCCGCTCGGCGTGGCGCTGGAGGAGCTGTTCCCGGACGACGTGGTGCGCGGTGTGGTGGCGACCGACGGGCTGATCGGCACCCACACGTCGCTGACGTCGCCGGACCTGCTCGCCAACCGGTGCTTCCTCTACCACGTGGTCGGCAACGGCACGGGGGAGTGGCGGGTGCCCGTCGGCGGCATGGGCGCGGTCACCGCCGAGCTGCTGCGGGCTGCCACGGCCGCGGGGGTGGAGATCGTCACCGGGGCTGAGGTGACACGGGTGTCCGTCGACGGGGCGTCCGGGTCCGTGGTGTTCGACGGGCGGGAGGTCGGTGCGCGGTTCGTGGTGGCGGGTGTGGCGCCCGCCGTGCTGGATTCGTTGCGCGGGAAGGAAGTGGTGTCGCGGGGTGAGGGCTGCCAGCTGAAGGTCAACATGCTGCTGACCCGCCTGCCCCGGTTGCGGTCGGGGGTGCCCGCCGAGGTCGCGTTCGCCGGGACGTTCCACCTGGACGAGTCCTACGCCCAGTTGGAGTCGGCCTACGCGGAGAGCGCCGCTGGCGAGGTGCCGTCCGTGCTGCCGGGCGAGATGTACTGCCACTCGCTGACCGACCCGTCGATCCTCGGGCCGTCGTTGGCCGGGCACCACACGTTGACCCTGTTCGGGCTGCACCTGCCCGCCGCGCTGTTCGAGGGGCGCAACGAGGAGCTGCGGTCTTCGCTGGTCGACCGGTACCTGGCCGGTCTGAACCGGTACCTGGTCGAGCCGATCGAGTCCTGCCTGGCGCTCGACGCCGACGGCAGGCCGTGCGTCGAGGCCCGCACACCGCTGGACCTGGAGGCCGAACTCGGGCTGCCGCGCGGCAACATCTTCCACGGCGACCTCGCGTGGCCGTTCGCCGAAGACGGCGAGGCGGGCACGTGGGGTGCGGAGACCGACGAGCCGAACCTGTTCGTCTGCGGCGCGGGCGCTCGGCGCGGTGGAGGGGTCAGCGGCATCAGCGGCCACAACGCCGCGATGGCGGTGCTGGCGCGCCTCACGAAGTAGGCGCGGTGGGACGGCGTGCCGCACTTCTTCGCGCTTGACCTGGGTGGTTCACCACTTGACCAGCTCATCGGCATCGGCCAGCCACTCACCACGCGGCGATGGCGTCCCTGGACGCCCGTGGACGAGCAGGTTGCCCTGACGGGAGCCGAAGGACTTCCTGGGCGTCGGCGCACCCACTGCGTGGAAGCCGGCGCCGCTTCAAGGCCCGGAGTCCGAGGAGCGGCGGACGCACCTGCGCGTCAGCGGGTACACGCGCTACCTGGCTGGCGGCTGAGGTGACGCCGAGATCGACGTGGTCTTCGCGCACGGCCGAGCAGTGGGAACGCCGGAATCGCGGGTGCGTCCGCACCCGATGCTCACGCCGCCGCGCGTCATCCGCTGGCGCGCGGGGTGTCGAGGAAGCGACATCCGTGGCGTACGAAGCGGGCTGTCCCTGGCGGCGGCTGGTTCCGGTGCCGAGGGGTACATACGGATCGTGCGGCGGACCCACCACCAGGATCCACCTCGCGTGCGACGGGCCACGCCCGACCGCTGTCGGTCGTGCCGACTGACGGCGACGTCAACGACAGCACCCGGGTCACAGCCGGCACCGAGTTCCGGCGACCGGGCCCCGGCCGCCCGGCGACCAGGCCCGCACGCGTCCTCGCGGACAAGGGCTGCTCGACCAAGGCCATCCGCGCCCACGTGGCATCCCGGCCACCATCCCGCGACCCCGTGACCAGCAGGCCAACCGCAAGCGCCAACGCCGGGCAGACGGACCTTCGACCGCACCGCCTGCGAACGACTCACCGTGGTCGACCGCCGCTGCAACCGGCTCAGGCAGTTCCGCGCCATCGCCACCCGCTTCGACAAGACCGCCGTGTCCCACCGGGGCACGACCGACCTGGCCACCCTGCTCACCTGGCTCCGAGGACAGGCCCTAAGCCCGGTGCTCCAGCCGCACGACGATCGACTTCGACGTCGGCGTGCCGGACGTCGTCGCCGTGGAATCCAGCGGCACCAACGAGTTCGCCTCCGGGAAGTACGCCGCCGCACACCCGACGGCCGTCGGGTACGACACGATCCGGAACGACTCGGCCCGGCGCTCGGTGACCCCGGTCGGGTCCTCGGGCCACTCGCTGACGATGTCGACGACCTCGCCGTCGGCGAACCCGAGCGACGTCAGGTCGTCCGGCGCGACGAACACGACCCGCCGCCCGTCCTTCACACCGCGGTAGCGGTCGTCCAGCCCGTAGATCGTGGTGTTGTACTGGTCGTGGCTGCGCATGGTCTGCAACAGCAGCCTGCCCTCCGGCACGTGCAGCACGGTCAGTTCGTTCGCGGTGAAGTTCGCCTTGCCGGACGTGGTGGCGTTGAACTCCCGCGCGTCGCGCGGAGCGTGGGGGAGCACGAAGCCGTCCGGCTGCCGGACCCGCGTGTTGTAGTCGGCGCAGCCGGGCACGACGTTGGCGATCCGGTCGCGGATGGTGTCGTAGTCCTTCTCGAACGCCTCCCACGGCACCGGGTGCTCACCGCCGAGCACCTCGCGGGCCAGGCGGCAGACGATCGACACCTCGGACAGCAGGTGGTCGCTCGCCGGAGCGAGCCGTCCGCGCGAGCGGTGCACGACGGACATCGAGTCCTCGACCGTGACGAACTGCTCGCCGGAGTGCTGGAGGTCGCTCTCGGTGCGGCCGAGCGTCGGCAGGATCAGCGCCACCTTGCCCGTGACCACGTGCGACCGGTTGAGCTTGGTCGACACGTGCACGGTCAGGTCGCAGCCGCGCAGCGCCTTCTCGGTGACCGGCGTGTCCGGCGAGGCGGAGGCGAAGTTGCCGCCGACGGCGAAGAAGACGCGGGCGTCGCCGTCGCGCATCGCCCTGATCGCCGCGACGGTGTCGTACCCGTGCTTGCGCGGCACCCGGATGGAGAACTCCTGCTCCAGCGCGGACATGAACTTCTCCGGCATCTTCTCCCAGATGCCCATCGTGCGGTCGCCCTGCACGTTGGAGTGCCCGCGCACCGGGCACAGGCCCGCGCCTGGCTTGCCGATCATGCCGCGCAGCAGCACGACGTTGGTGATCTCCTGGATGGAGGGCACCGAGTGCTTGTGCTGGGTCAGGCCCATCGCCCAGCAGACGATCGTCCGCTCCGAGTCGGCGAGCATCCGCGCGACCTTGGTGATCTGCTCGCGCGAGAGGCCGGTCGCGGTGTCGACGGACGCCCAGTCGACCTCGGCGACGTGGGCCCGGTAGTCCTCGAAGCCGTGGGTGTACCGGTCGATGAAGTCGCGGTCCTCGGCGCCCCACGACAGCAGCAGGTTGCCGATCGCCTGGAACAGCGCCTGGTCGCCACCGAGCTTGATCTGCACGAACTCGTCCGCGAGCGGGGTGCCCCTGCCGACCAGTCCGCGCACGTTCTGCGGGTTCTTGAACCGCATCAGCCCGGCCTCGGGCAGCGGGTTGATCGCGACGATCTTCGCGCCCTTGCCCTTGGCCTCCTCCAGCGCGGACAGCATCCGCGGGTGGTTGGTGCCGGGGTTCTGGCCCATCACGACGATGAGGTCGGCGTCGTGGATGTCGTTGATGCTGACCGAGCCCTTGCCGATGCCGGTGGTCGCGCTCAGCGCGGCGCCGGAGGACTCGTGGCACATGTTCGAGCAGTCCGGCAGGTTGTTCGTGCCGTAGGAGCGGACCAGCAGCTGGTAGAGGAACGCGGCCTCGTTGCTGGTGCGGCCGGAGGTGTAGAACACGGCCTGGTCAGGGCTCGCCAACCCGTTGAGGTGCTCGGCGACCAGCCGGAACGCGGCGTCCCACGCGATCGGCTCGTAGTGCGTCGCCCCCTCGCGCAGCACCACCGGCTCGGTGATCCGACCCTGCTGGCCCAGCCAGTAGTCGGTCTTGTCGGCCAGGTCGGCGATGGGGTGGGCCGCGAAGAAGTCGGGCCCGACGCGCCGCCGGGTGGCCTCCTCGGCCACGGCCTTGGCGCCGTTCTCGCAGAACTCCGCGAGCTTGCGGTGGCCCTGCGGCTCCGGCCACGCGCAGCCGGGGCAGTCGAAGCCCTCGCGCTGGTTCAGCAGCCGCAGGGTCGTGGCGGTGCGGGTCAGGCCCATCTGCTCGACACCGCGCTTGAGCGACACCGCGACACCGGGGATGCCCGCCGCCCAGTCCTTCGGCTTCGTCACGTCGAGCTGCGACTCGTCGACGTCCTGCTGCGGTGGTTTCCGGGTCATGCCCCCAGTATCGCCGCGCCGAATCCCGGTGGCAGGTCGCCGCGCTGTGATGTCGGTCGACGTGGTGACCGGCTGGGACGGCAAGCCCCACCGCCGCGCTTGGCGAGGGCGTGGCGATGGGTGCCGCGACCGGTTCGCCGAGGGGCGGAGCGGACCGCTGTCACGGGCTCCAAGGGGTTGAACCGAGTCCGTGAATCCGACTTCTACGCCCACTGAGCTGGCCAATCGCTGTTAATTGTGAACTGCGTCACTTAACGGCGACAGCATCCGTTCGGGTGACCCTCAGCCTGGACAGGTGTTGACCGTCGGCATCGGCTGCGACGGGTCGAAGTAGTCCTCCGGCCTGCCCACCTCCACCGACGAGCCGCGCTGGGTCCTCGGCTCGGTGAACGAGGGGGCGAGGAAACCCTCGCGGGAGGCCGCGCAGCCGATCGAGTAGCTGTGCTCGGTGGCCGGGCCGGACCACATGCCCTGGCTCTCGGCGCGGAAGGTGGGGCCCGACCGCATCACGTAGTCGTACCTGATCCTGGTCACCGCCACGACGTCCATCGGGCTCGTCGGCTCCTCCTCGGAACCGGTCGCGAACGCGTAGGCGAACACGTAGTCGGTGTGCACGACCAGTTCGCCCGCGCTCTTCGCCTCGATCGTCATGCCACCGCTGACCTTGGGCGCGACGGGCAGCAGGGCCGTGCCCGGCGCGATCCTGGTCGCGACCAGCCCCGCCTCGTCGTCCCGGTCGCCGGAGAACAGCGGCCGCAGGCCCTCCTGGTCGTCCAGCGCGAACAGGCTGAGCAGCGGTTCCGGGTCGTGGCCCTCCACCACGCGGCGGTCGAGCCTGGCGGCGACCACGGCCGCGCGGGCCTTCGCGTACGCGTCGGCGACCTGCTCCGCGCTGAACGTCCCGACCGCGGTCGCAGGGGGGACGACCAGGCCCGCCTCGCCGTCGGGCCAGTGCTCGGCGGGCGTGCCGCGGAACGGGTCGGTCGGGTCGACCCGCGTGATCGTCGTCGGTACGGCGGCGGGAGCCGGTTGCGGCACGGGCTGGAGCGTGGTGCGGATGCCGACGCCCAGCGCGACGACGGCCAGCAGCGCGAGGCCCGTGGCGACCTTGTCGCCGTGCCGGGCCAGCCAGGTTCTTCGCCGGATCCGGCGGACCTCGCTCGCGACTCGGCCGATCGCCGCCCGCAGCCACTCGGGGTGGCTCTCCACGCAGTGCACCATCACGTCAACTCCCCCGTGGCCGCCCGTCATTGGACGATCGGGCGGCGGGGCGCGGGCGTTAGCAGGTATGTGGGAGGAAGTCGATAGCGAAGGGTTCGTAGACTCATGGTGTGACCGAATCCAGCACCACTCCACAGCGTCCCGAACTCCCCGCGGCGTGGCAGCCGTCCGAGGTAGAGGCGGGGCTGTACCAGGGCTGGGTCGACCACGGCTACTTCACCGCCGACGTGAGCAGCGACAAGCCGCCGTTCACGATCGTGCTGCCCCCGCCGAACGTCACCGGCAGCCTCCACATGGGCCACGCGCTCAACCACAGCGTCATGGACGCGCTCACCCGCAGGCGTCGGATGCAGGGGTACGAGGTCCTGTGGCTGCCCGGCATGGACCACGCGGGCATCGCGACGCAGAACGCCGTGGAACGCGACCTCGCCAACAACGGCCTCTCCCGCAACGACCTCGGCCGCGAGAAGTTCGTCGAGCGCGTGTGGGAGTGGAAGGACGAGTACGGCGGCAAGATCCTCGACCAGATGCGCCGCCTCGGCGACGGCATCGACTGGAGCCGCGAGCGGTTCACCATGGACGAGGGCCTGTCCCGCGCCGTCCAGACGATCTTCAAGAGGATGTTCGACGACGGTCTGATCTACCGCGCCGAGCGCATCATCAACTGGTGCCCGCGCTGCCAGACGGCCCTGTCGGACATCGAGGTCGAGCACTCCGACGACGACGGTGAACTCGTCTCCATCCGCTACGGCGAGGGCGCGAACTCCATCGTCGTCGCGACCACGCGCGCCGAGACGATGCTCGGCGACACCGCCGTGGCCGTGCACCCGGACGACGAGCGGTACCAGCACCTGATCGGCACCGAGGTCGAGGTGCCGCTGACCGGCCGCCGCGTGCCGATCGTCGCCGACGAGCACGTCGACCCGAAGTTCGGCACCGGCGCCGTCAAGGTGACGCCCGCGCACGACCCGAACGACTTCGAGATCGGCCAGCGCCACGGCCTGCCGAACCTCACGATCATGGACGGTCGCGGCGTGGTCACCGCGAACGGGCCGTTCGAGGGCCTCGACCGCTTCGAGGCGCGCCCCGCCATCGTCGCCGCGCTGCGCGACCAGGGCCGGATCGTCGCCGAGAAGCGCCCGTACGTGCACTCCGTCGGCCACTGCGAGCGCTGCGGCACGGTCGTCGAGCCGCGCCTGTCGCTCCAGTGGTGGGTCAAGGTCGAGACGATCGCCAAGGCCGCGGGCGACGCGGTCCGCGACGGCCGCACCACCGTGCACCCGGCCGAGCTGACCAAGCGCTACTTCGACTGGGTCGACAACCTGCACGACTGGTGCATCTCGCGCCAGCTCTGGTGGGGCCACCGCATCCCGGTCTGGTACGGCCCGGCGGGCGAGGTCGTCTGCGTCGGACCGGACGAGCAGCCGCCGTCCGGCGACGGCTGGCGCCAGGACGACGACGTGCTCGACACGTGGTTCTCCTCCGGCCTCTGGCCGTTCTCCACGCTGGGCTGGCCGGAGGAGACCGCCGACCTGGCGAAGTTCTACCCGACCTCGGTGCTGTCCACGGGCTACGACATCCTCTTCTTCTGGGTCACCAGGATGATGATGTTCGGCCTGTACGCGATGGACGGGGTCCAGCCCTTCGACCACGTCTACCTGCACGGCCTGATCCGCGACGCCAACGGCAAGAAGATGTCCAAGTCGCGCGGCAACGGCATCGACCCGCTCAACTGGATCGACAGCTACGGCGCCGACGCCACCCGGTTCACGCTGCTGCGCGGCGCGAACCCCGGCTCGGACCTCGCCGTCGCCGAGGAGTGGGCCGCGGGCGCCCGCAACTTCACCACGAAGCTGTGGAACGCCACGAGGTTCGCGCTCTCCAACGGCGCCACGGTCGAGCGACCGCTGCCCGCCCGCGACGCGCTGACCGACGCGGACCGCTGGATCCTGGACCTGCTCGACCAGCTGGTGTCCGATGTGGACGCGCAGTTCGAGGCGTTCCAGTTCGCCAAGCTGTCCGAGGCGCTCTACCACTTCACCTGGGACGAGTTCTGCGACTGGTACCTGGAGCTGGCGAAGGTCCAGATCGCCGAGGGCGGCGAGCGCGCCGAGGCGACCCGGTCCGTGCTCGGGCACGTGCTCGACGTCGTGCTGCGGCTGCTGCACCCGTTGACGCCGTTCATCACCGAGACGCTGTGGAAGACGCTGACCGGCGGTGAGTCGCTGGTGATCAGCGAGTGGCCGAAGCCGTCCGGCGCCGAGCGCGACGAGACCGCCGCCGCCAGGGTGGAGGGGCTCAAGAAGCTCGTCACCGAGATCCGCCGCTTCCGCTCCGACCAGGGCCTGCGCCCGACGCAGAAGGTCGCGGGCAAGGTGCGCGGCGCGTGCTGCGTCGACCTGGTCGACCAGGTGCCGTCGGTCAAGGCGCTGACCAGGATGACCGAGCCCGGCGACGACTTCGCCGTGTCCGCGTCGCTGGAGGTCGGCCTGCCCAAGGGCACCGTGACGGTCGAGCTGGACACGTCCGGCACGATCGACGTGGTCGCCGAGCGCAAGCGGATGACCAAGGACCTCGCGGTCGCGGAGAAGGAACGCGCGCAGTGCGAGGGCAAGCTGAACAACCCCGCGTTCACCGACAAGGCGCCCGCCGACGTCGTGGCCAAGATCCAGGCCCGCCTGGCGGCCGCGAACGCCGACATCGAACGCCTGAACGCGCGCATCGCGGCTCTGCCGGAGGCGAAGTGAGTTCCGACCCGGCGGCCCTGGACGCGCTCCGGGCCGTCGAGTCGGAGCTGAACAAGCGCTGGCCGGAGACGAAGATCGAGCCGTCGCTGGACCGCATCCGGGCGCTGACGCACGTGCTGGGCGACCCCCAGCACTCCTACCCGGTCATCCACATCACCGGGACCAACGGGAAGACGTCGACGTCGCGGATGGTCGACGCGCTGCTGACGCGCATCGGGCTGCGCACGGGCCGCTACACGAGCCCGCACCTCCAGCTCGCGACCGAGCGGATCAGCGTCGACGGCGAGCCGATCTCGCCGGAGCGGTACGTCGAGGTGTACCGGGACGTCGAGCCGTACCTGTCCCTGGTTGACGGTCAGCAGGACGTGCCGCTGAGCAAGTTCGAGGTCCTCACCGGCATGGCGTTCGCGGCGTTCGCGGACGCCCCGGTGGAGGCCGCGATCGTCGAGGTCGGCCTGGGCGGGGCCTGGGACGCGACCAACGTCGCGGACGGCCGGATCGCCGTGGTCACCCCGATCGGCGTCGACCACGTCGAGTACCTCGGCCCGGACGTCGAGGGCATCGCGCGGGAGAAGGCCGGGATCATCAAGCCCGGCTCCGTCGCCATCCTCGCCGAGCAGACCAACGAGGTCGCCCGGATCCTGATCGAACGGGCGACCGAGGTGGACGCCATGGTCGCCCGTCAGGGCCTGGAGTTCGGGGTCCTGGACCAAGCCGTGGCCGTCGGCGGGCAGGTGCTGAAGCTCCAGGGCCTCGGCGGTGTCTACGACGAGGTGTTCCTGCCGCTGCACGGCGCGCACCAGGCGTCCAACGCGTCGCTGGCGCTCGCCGCGGTCGAGGCGTTCTTCGGCGCCGGCAAGGACCAGCCGCTCGACGTCGAGGCCGTCCGCGAGGCGTTCGCCTCCGTCACCTCGCCCGGCAGGCTGGAGCGCGTGCGCTCCGCGCCGACCGTCCTGGTCGACGCCGCGCACAACCCGCACGGCGCGGCGGCCCTCGCCGCCGCGCTGCGCGACGAGTTCGGCTTCCGCAAGCTCGTCGCCGTCGTCGGCGTGATGGACGACAAGGACGCGGCGGGCATCCTCGCGGCGCTGGAGCCGGTGGTCGCCGAGATCGTGGTGACCAGCAACTCCTCGCCGCGCGCGATGGACGCGGACACGCTGGGCGACCTCGCGATGGAGGTGTTCGGCGAGGAGCGGGTGTTCGTCCAGCCCTCGCTCGCCGACGCCGTGGAGGAGGCCGTCATGCGCACCGAGGAGGACGACGAGGAGGGCGTGGTGTCCGGAGGCGGAGTGATCGTCACCGGGTCCGTCGTCACGGCCGGTGAAGCCCGCGCGCTGTTCGGCAAGGAGCCGTCATGACCACCCCACCGGTGAAGCCCCCGCCGAAGGACCCGATGAAGGCGTTCCGCGGCATCACCGCGGGCACGCTGATCATCGAGGTGATCGTGGTCGCGCTGGCGCTGCCGGTGATCGCCAAGCTCGGCGGCGGCTTCAGCACGGCGGCGGGCGTGCTGGCGTTCGTCCTGATCGCGGGCCTCATCGCCACGTGCGCGCTGCTCAAGCACCCCTGGAGCTTCTGGCTGATCGTCGGACTGCACGTCGTGATGGTCGCGTCGTGGTTCGCCCTCACCGCCCTCGGCGCCGTCGGCGTCGTGTTCAGCCTCGTGTGGGCGTGCGTGTTCTGGATGCGCCGCGACCTCGCCAAGCGCATGGCCGAAGGCCGCCTGCCGAGCCAGCAGGTCTGAGGGTTCACCCGGCGGTCAGCCGGTGTTCGGCCGCCGGCGGTGTTGACGGGCTAGAACACCGGCATGACCGATGAGCGGGCGGTGAACCGGCGGACGCTGCTGCGCGCCGGTGGACTCGGTGTCGCGGGTGTGTTCCTGCCCGGTGCGGCGCTGGCGCGGACGGGCAGGCCGGTCCTGACGCACGGTGTGCAGTCCGGCGACGTGACCACCGACGGCGCCGTGGTGTGGACGCGGGCCGACCGGCCGTCGCGCATGGTCGTCGAGGTGGCCACCGACCCGTCGTTCCGGCACTCCCGGCGCGTGCGCGGGCCGCTGCTGACCCCGGACACCGGCGGCACCGGCAAGCTGCGGCTCGGCCACCTCCCGGCTGGCCGCCAGGTGCACTACCGGGTCGTCGCCGAGGACCTGGACGGCCGCGCGCGCGGTGAAGCCGTGACGGGCTCGTTCCGCACCGCGCCCGTCGGCCGCCAGGACGTGCGCTTCACCTGGTCCGGCGACGTCGCGGGCCAGGGGTGGGGCAGCAACCCCGACCTCGGCGGGATGCCGATCTTCGGCGCGATGGCCGCGCGCGACCCCGACTTCTTCCTGCACAGCGGCGACACCGTGTACTCCGACGGCCCGCTGCTCCCGCGGGTCGTGCTGCCCGACGGCCGGGTCTGGCGCAACGTCGTGACCCCGGAGAAGTCCAAGGTCGCCGAGACGCTCGACGAGTACCGCGGCCAGTTCGCCTACAACCTGCTCGACCCGGCGTTCCGGGAGTTCGCCGCGCGGGTGCCGGTCGTGGTGCAGTGGGACGACCACGAGGTCACCAACAACTGGTACCCCGGCGAGGTCCTCGACCTGCCGCAGTACACCGAGAAGCGGGTCGACGTGCTGGCCGCGCGGGCGTTCCGGGCGTTCCACGAGTGGCAGCCGATCGACCCCCGCCGCGCCGTCGACGGCCGCGTGTACCGGAAGTTCTCCCACGGCGCGCACGTCGAGGTGTTCGTGCTGGACATGCGCAGCTACAAGGACGCGAACACCGCGCCCCGCGACGGCGTCGGCCACGTCCTCGGCGAACGCCAGGCGCGGTGGCTGGTCGACTCGCTGGCCCGCAGCCGGGCGACGTGGAAGGTCGTGGCCGCGGACCTGCCGATCGGGCTGACCGTGCCGGACGGCGTCGACGTCGAGGGCGTCGCCAACGGCCTGCCCGGCGCGCCCGGCGGCCGTGAGCACGAACTCGCCGGTGTGCTGCGGGAGGTCAAGCGGCGCGGGGTGCGCAACGTCGTGTGGCTGACCGCGGACGTGCACTACACCGCCGCCCACCACTACTCGCCGGACCGCGCCGCCGTCGGCGACTTCGACCCGTTCTGGGAGTTCGTGTCCGGTCCTCTGCACGCGGGGGCGTTCGGTCCCAACGCGCTCGACCCCACGTTCGGGCCCGAGGCCGTGTTCGTGCACGCGCCCCCGTCCGCGAACACCTCACCGCTGGACGGGTTCCAGCACTTCGGGGAGGTCGCCGTCGACGGCCGCAGCGGTGAGTTCACGGTGTGGCTGAGGGACGCCACCGGACGTTCCCTGTGGACGAAGACCCTGTCCCCCCGCTGATCAGCACGTGATCCGGGGGTTGTCCACCGGTTGCACGGACCTTCGGTGTCGATTTCACGAAAACCGCACCGCCCCAACGGGAAGGCGATCCTCGTGGGCTGAACCCCTGCCCCTTCCCGGAGCGGGCACATAGGGTGTTCGGGTGCCCATCGCGTTCGACACCACCGGTTTTCAGCAGCACGACCAGACCACCTGGTTCAACCCCTCGACGAACGACCAGGTGAGCCTGAGCTACTTCGAACAGGTGCCCGACCTGCCCGCCGCGCTCGACGACGTCACGTCGCTGCGGCACGGGCTCGCGCACCTGACCAGCGAGGTGGGCTGCTTGGTCGAGGCGCACGTCGTCCACCTGGGACAGGTGCCCGCGCTGCTCCAGATCGTGAAGCTGCCCATCCCGAACCAGCCGAGCGGGCAGGCGTTCCTCGCCTCGTTCACGGTGCCCAGGGCGAACGCGAGCGCGGTGCTGAAGTTCCAGGCCGTCGAGCAGGGCGTGACCGGTGTGCGCGAATCGGTGCTCATGTCGCAGGTCGGGTTCGACAACTGGTTCCAGCCGCACCCGTACGCGGTCGACGTGCAGGGGAAGCTGCCGTTCCACGTCGGCGACGACCCGCGCTGGGACGCGCAGTTCCCGCAGCACCCGCTGTCGCGCGCCCGCGCGTGGGCGCACCACGTTGCGCGGACCGGTCACGTCGACCCGCGCTTCGCCGCGCTGCCGGACTTCGCGCCGTCACCGGAGGTCGGCGCCACGCTGACGACCGTCGTGCCCGGTCTGCCGATCGGCGGCTACCTGCCGCTGTGGATGGACGACGACGACGTCAGCTACTGGCGGATGAGCGACCCCGGCACCGTGCTGAACACCCTGGGCAAGGGGGCGCTGGCCCGCACCCCGGTCCTGGAGAACAGGTTCCGCGACCTCGTCGCGCTCGACCCGGCCAGTTCCACGATCATGCTCACCGACCGCTACCGCGACGACAGCGGCGGCGTGTCCGGTTCGGCGACGCCGCTGGTGCGGGTCGCCGAGGGCGAGGCCCGTGCGGCGGTGACCGCCGAGACGGTGCTGGAGGCGTTCCGCTGGGTCGGCCTGGCCTCGGAGGCGGCGGCGGACCGCGGCGAGTACGTCGCCGTCGAGGCGGGCGGCATCACCCACCGCGAGAAGCCGTACGTGCTGATGGTCGTGCGGCAGCACAACGGCCAGCGGATCTCGGTCGTCGAGACGTCCCCGGTGCCGGACGAGGCGCCGATCTGGCACGACCAGCTGGTCCACGAGGCCGCGACCGGTCAGACCATGAGCGGCCCGGCGACCCCGGAGACCATTCGCGGTGGTGGCCTGCTCGCCATGTACGCCACGACCACGTGGGACGTCCACCCGTCGCGGCTGGCCCTGTCGTTCGGTCCGATCCCGTAGTCGCAAGTATTTGCAGCCCATCGGCGCTTGTTGGACCAATCCTGTCGTGGTGAGGTGCAGTCGCTCGGCTTTTGTCCGGGCGCTTGCAAGTTCTTGCGACAAGGAGGTCGCCGTGCGCCGCGTCTTCGCTGCACTGGTGTCGTTGCTGCTCATCCCGTTGGTGCCGGTGGTTTCCGCCGCGGCGCCCGCGGTGTCCCGGTTGGCGATCGGAGCAGTGGGGGACGTCGCGGCGGGCGTTCGGAGCGGTGATCAGCGGCTCGCGCGCAACGCCTTGCGGGACGACCTGGCGGGGGAGCGGTTCTACTTCGTCATGCCCGACCGGTTCGCGAACGGCGACCCGCGCAACGACCGCGCGGGACAGCCGGACGACCGGTTGAAGTCGGGCTTCGACCCGTCCGACAAGGGCTTCTACCACGGCGGTGACCTGGCCGGACTGCGCGACAAGCTGGGCTACCTGGACGGCATGGGGATCACCGCGATCTGGATGACCCCGATGTTCGCGAACCAGTGGGTGCAGGGCGGCGGCGCCGACGCCTCCGCCGGGTACCACGGCTACTGGACCACCGACTTCACCCGGCTCGACCCGCACTTCGGGACGACGCGGGAGATGAAGCAGCTGATCAAGGACGCGCACCGGCGTGGCATCAAGGTGTTCTTCGACATCGTCGCCAACCACACCGCCGACGTGATCGACTACGCCGAGGGCAAGCGCGAGTACGTGAGCACCGGGGCCGCGCCCTACCTGGACGAGGACGGCAGGCCGGTCGACATCAAGGCGCTCGCAGGCTCCGAGGACTTCCCCGAGCTGGACGCCGCGAGGTCCTTCCCGTACACGCCGGTCGCGAAGCCGGGCGTGCGCAAGACCCCGGACTGGCTCAACGACCCGACGCTCTACCACAACCGCGGCGACTCGACGTTCAGCGGCGAGTCCAGCGAGTACGGCGACTTCTCCGGTCTCGACGACCTGATGACGGAGAACCCGAGGGTCGTCAACGGCATGAAGGACATCTTCACCAGCTGGATCGACACCCTCGACATCGACGGCTACCGGGTCGACACGGTCAAGCACGTCAACATGGAGTTCTGGCAGGCGCTCGCGCCGCACGTGAAGGCCTACGCCGCCCGCAAGGGCAAGGACGACTTCTTCGTGTTCGGCGAGGTCTTCAGCTCCGACCCGGCGCTGACCTCGGCCTACACCACGACCGGCGGGATGCAGGCGAGCCTGGACTTCCCGTTCCAGAGCGGCGCGGTGAACTTCCTGGCGGGCAAGGGCGCCGCACGGCTCGGCGAGGTGCTGCTGGCCGACGACCAGTACACCGACGCCGACTCCAACGCCTCCTCGCTGCCCACCTTCCTCGGCAACCACGACATGGGCCGGGTCGCGTGGATGCTGCGCACCGAACGGCCGGGCGTCGGCGAGGAGGAGCTGCTCGACCGGCTCGAACTCGGCAACGCGCTGATGTACCTGTGGCGCGGCAACCCCGTCGTCTACTACGGCGACGAGCAGGGCTTCGCGGGCGGCGGCGGTGACAAGCTCGCCCGGCAGGACCTGTTCGCCAGCAAGACCCCGGAGTACGCGGCGGAGGAGCTGATCGGCAGCGACCGCACGGGCGCGCAGGACAACTTCCGCACCGACTCGCCGCTCTACCGGCAGCTGGCGTCGCTGGCGGAGTTCGTCGACGGCGACCCGGTGTGGCGCGGCGGCAACCAGGTGCTCCGGTACGCCGAGGGCGACGTGGTGGCGTTCAGCCGCATCGCCGCCGCCGAGCAGACCGAGCACGTGGTGGTCGCGAACGCCGGGCTCGCCGAGACGACCGTGGACGTGCCGGTGGCCGCCTCGGCGTTCCGCGCGGTGTGGCCCACGACCGGCGCGGGCCCGACGCGGGTGGACGGCAAGGTGCGGGTGACCGTGCCGCCGCTGTCCGCGCTGGTGCTCAAGGCGACCGGGAGGCTCCCCGCCTCGGCGTCGACCCCGACGCTGGTCGCGCCGCCGGTCGGAACCGTGCTCGACCAGCGGGTCGAGCTGAGGGCCGACGGGATCACGTCGCCGTTCGCGCAGGCCAGCTTCGCCGCCAAGGTCGAGGGCTCGCGGGAGTGGACGGCGCTCGGCACCGACGACGCTGCGCCGTACCGGGTGTTCGCGGACCTCTCGACGCTGCCGGGCGCGGCCGTGGGCAAGGAGGTGGAGCTGCGGGTCGTCACCGAGGACGCCGCCGGACGGCTCGGTGCCGACGGCGCGACCGTGACGCTGGCCGCCGCGCCGCCCCTGGAGGAACCCGGTGGCGCGCAGAGCCCTGACTGGCTGGTCGTGCACTACAACCGGCCCGCGGGCGACTACGACGGCTGGGGCCTGCACGTGTGGGGCGACGTCGTGGACGCGCCGACCTGGGACGCGCCCCTGCCGTTCGCCGGGGAGACCGGGTACGGCCGGTTCGCGTGGGTGAAGCTCAAGCCCGGCGCGCGGTCGGTCGGGTTCATCGCGCACAAGGGCGACGAGAAGGACACCGACGGGGACCGGGTCGTCGACCCCGGCGTGACGCCGCAGGTGTGGCTCGGGCAGGGGAGGCCGACCGTGTTCTCCTCGGAGGTCGCCGCGACCGGACAGGCCGTCGTCCACCACTCCGGCGACACCACGGGGCTCGTCGCGCGGGTCGGAGGCGTCGACACGCCGTTCGAGGGTGGCGTCGCGCGCATCCCGGCCACCGCCCCGGTCGAGTTCTCCCTGGTCCGGAACGGGACCACCGAGGTCACCGGCCGCAACGCCGGTTCGGTCTGGGTCAGCGGCGGCAGGGTGTTCACCTCGCTCGCCGCGGCCGAGAACCGGGCCGTCATCCACTACCACCGGCCGGACGGCGACTACACCGACTGGACGCTGTACCACTGGACGGGGTCGCTGGAGCCGAGCCCCGGCTGGAACCAGTCGCGGGTGCCGGACGGGTCGGACGGGTTCGGCGCGTACTGGTCGGTCCCGCTGGCGCCGGGAGCGCCCGGCCTGAGCAACATCATCCACCGCGGTGACACCAAGGACCCCGGAGCGGACCAGTTCCTGGACGTGGCGGGCACCGGGAACGAGGTGTGGTTCGTGTCCGGCTCGGCCAAGGCGGACGGCTCCGCCTCCTACGTGCTGCCCCCGTCCACCGCGCCCGCCGCGGACGACGACCTGACCAAGTCCAAGGCCGTCTGGGTCGGCGAGGACCTCGTGGTCTGGGACGTGCCCGCGGTCTCGACCGACGGCTACCAGCTCCGCTACGGCGACCGCCAGTCCCGGATGGTGCCCGACGCGACGCCCGTGCCCGCGAAGTTCCCGCACCTCGCCGGGAAACCGGTGTTCCGGGTGCTGTCGTCCGATGTGGACAGCGCGGTGCGCGAGCAGCTCTCGGCCGTGCACGTCGACCCCTCCGGCGCGATCCGGCACCGGACCGGCGTGCAGATCGCGGGCGTGCTGGACGACCGGTACGCCGCCGAGGCCTCGAAGCTGACCTACGGGCCGACGTTCGCGAACGGCAGGGCGAGCGTGCGGCTGTGGGCGCCGACGGCGAGGTCCGTGAGGCTGCGGCTGTTCAACACCCCGTCCGGCGAGCCGACCCGCGTGCTGGACCTGCGCCGCGACGCCGCGTCCGGCTCGTGGTCGCTGTCCGGGGACTGGAAGGACCGCTACTACCAGTTCGAGGTGACCGACGCCCGCCGCACGGTCGTGGTGACCGACCCGTACTCGGTGGCGCTGTCGGTGGACTCGACGCACTCGCAGTTCGCCGACCTGGCCGACCCGCGCACCATGCCCGCCAACTGGACCCGCGACGTCGCCAAGGGGCTGGACGGCGACCCGACCGAGCACGGCATCACCGAACTGCACGTGCGGGACTTCTCCATCGGCGACCAGACCGTCCCGTCCGACGCGCGCGGCACGTACAAGGCGTTCACCCACGCGCGGTCGACCGGCATGACGCACCTGCGGGAGCTGGCGAAGGCGGGCATGGACACCGTGCACCTGCTGCCGACGTTCGACATCGCCACCATCCCCGAGCGCCGCGCCGACCAGCAGGCCCCCGCGTGCGACCTGGCCTCGCTGCCGCCGGACTCCCCGGCGCAGCAGGGGTGCGTGGCCGCGACCGCCGCCCGCGACGGCTTCAACTGGGGCTACGACCCGTTCCACTACGACGTGCCCGAGGGCTCGTACGCGACGGCCGACGCGCAGACCGGCTGGGCCCGGTCGAAGCAGTACCGCGAGATGGTGAAGTCGTTGCACGACAACGGCAACCGGGTCGTGGTCGATGTCGTGTACAACCACACGGCCGCCGCCGGTGACGCGGCGGCGTCCGTGCTGGACAAGGTCGTGCCCGGCTACTACCAGCGCCTCGACGCCGACGGCTCGATCGCGAACTCCACGTGCTGCTCGAACACCGCGCCGGAGAACGCGATGATGGGCAAGCTCGTCGTCGACTCCGTCGTGCGGTGGGCCAGGCTGTACAAGGTGGACGGGTTCCGCTTCGACCTGATGGGCCACCACCCGAAGGACAACATCCTCGCCGTGCGGGCCGCCCTGGACGCGCTGACCGTCGCCCGCGACGGCGTGGACGGCAAGAAGATCCGCGTCTACGGCGAGGGCTGGGACTTCGGCGAGGTCGCGGGCGACGCGCGGTTCGTGCAGGCCACGCAGGCGAACATGGCGGGCACCGGCATCGGCACGTTCAGCGACCGCCTGCGCGACGCGATGCGCGGCGGTGGCCCGTTCGACGACGACCCGCGCGTGCAGGGCCTCGGCTCCGGTCTCGCCGGTGACCTGAACGCCTCGCCGAACAACGGCGACGTGCCCGCCAGGCTGCTGAACTACAGCGACCTGGTGAAGCTCGGCATGGCGGGCAACGCGGCCGACTTCCGGTTCCGCTCCACCGCCGGCCCGGACACCACCGGCCGCCAGGTGGACTACAACGGCTCGCCCGCCGGCTACACGGCCTCGCCGTCGGAGGCCATCACCTACGTCGACGCGCACGACAACGAGACCCTGTACGACGCGCTCGCGTTCAAGCTGCCGCCGACCACATCGATGGCCGACCGCGTCCGCATGCAGAACGTCGCCCAGGCGCCGGTCCTGCTCGGCCAGGGGCAGCCGTTCATGCTGGCGGGCAGCGAGTTCCTGCGGTCGAAGTCGTTGGACCGCAACAGCTACGACTCCGGCGACTGGTTCAACCGCTACGACCCGTCGCTGCGCGGCAACGGCTTCGGCGCGGGCCTGCCGCCCGCGCCGGACAACGAGGCCAAGTGGCCGTACTCCCAGCCGCTGCTGGCGGACCCGGCGCTGCGCCCGTCGCCGGCGGACCAGCGCACCGCGCTCGACAACACCCTGGAACTGCTGCGCGTCCGCAAGTCCTCGCCGCTGTTCACGCTCAACGACGCCGCTCTCGTCCAGCGGAAGCTGAGCTTCCCGGCGGCCGACCCCGGCATCGTGGTGGCCCACCTCGACGACACCGCGGGCCCGGACGTCGACCCGGCCCGCCGAGGCGTCCTGGTGATCGTCAACCCGTACCCCGCGCCCCGGCCGATCGCGCTGCCCGGCGCGGACTGGTCCGCGCACCCGCTGAGCACGGACGCGAAGTCCACCGGGATCAGCGGCGGCACGGCCACGGTGCCCGGCCGGTCGGTGGTGGTGCTGGTGCGGTGAAACCCCTGTTGACCTGCGGTCCGGTGAGGGTGGGGAGTTCGGGGGGAGTCGGGTCGCCACCCCGGTGACGAGGTGGACCGCGCGGAGGTGTCCACGCGGTCCACCCGCGTGGACGACCGTGGGACCGCGCCGGATCCCGACAACTCCACCCGCGCCGCCCCGGCCTGCCGCGTTCCTGGCCGGGCAGTGCCGTGCGGACCACCGCTGAAACCGATGGTCGTCAGAACGTTCCGTCCGCGAATAGTTCCGCTCTGGACGATTAGGCGTACGATAAGGGCATGACCTCGAAGAACGTCGACCTCCTCATGCTGCTGAAGGTCACCGGTCACGCGCTGGAGACCGAGTTGGCGGCGCGGCTCGCGGCGGTCGGTGTCACGCCGCGCGCCCAGTGCGTGCTGACCAACGCGCTCACGGGGGAGCGCACCCAGAGCGAGCTGGCCGAGCTGTCGAACCTCGACAAGACCACGATGGTCGTGACGATGGACGCCCTGGAGAAGGCCGGGCTGGCCGAGCGGCGGCTGTCGAGCACGGACCGGCGCGCGCGGATCATCGTGGTGACCGACGAGGGGCGCGAGGTCGTGGACAAGGCCCGCCGGGTGGTCGAGGAGCTGTACGCCGACGTGCTGGGGTCGTTGCCCGCCGGGCAGGCCGATGTGCTGGTCGACGCGCTGTCGGCGCTGGTCGGGGGTCGGTTGGCGGAGAAGGTGGAGTGCGACAACCCGCCGCGGCGGCGTGCGGTGAAGTCTGTGGTTCATCAGTAGATAGTCCTGTTCGGAACTATCTGCTGCGGTCGCTTCTGGCGGACCAGGGGACCCACCCATGACCGGCACCACCCGACGACCCGGTTGACCCGAGATGGCTCGCGCTCGTCGTCCTGCGCTCCGGAATGCTGATGACCGTGCTGGACCAGACGATCGTGAACGTGGCGTTGCCCGCGGTCCAGGCCGACCTCGGCTTCACCTCCGCCGGGCTCGCGTGGATCGTGAACGCCCTGATCGCCTTCGGCGGTCTGCTGCTGCTCGCGGGCCGCCTCGGCGACCTGATCGGCCACCAGCGCGTGTTCGTGCTCGGCCTGGTCGTGTTCACCGCCGCGTCCCTGCTCCGCGGCCTCTCGACGACGC
Source organism: Umezawaea sp. (assembly GCF_057122925.1). Lineage (NCBI taxonomy): Bacteria > Bacillati > Actinomycetota > Actinomycetes > Pseudonocardiales > Pseudonocardiaceae > Umezawaea > Umezawaea sp. Next base: position 159,363 of record NZ_DBNGPQ010000056.1, read on the forward strand.
CCGAGATGCTCGTCGTCGCCCGCTTCGTGCAGGGGGTCGGCGGCGCGCTGTCCACGGCCGTGGCGCTGGTCATCGCCGTGACGGTCGTCCGCCCCGTCGCGGTCACCGCCGACGCGCCGCGGCCGGTGGCCTTCCACCAGCTAGTGCTCGGTCAGCTCCTCGCGGGAGAGGACCTCGTCGTCGCGGACGATCTCGAACTTCCGGTCCGCGGCGCCGATCACCTTCAGGAAGCCGGGAGGCGTGTCCACGACGTAGTACTCGCGGGTGCCGCTGGTCGTCTCGACGCGCTCCAGCGGCACCCACGGCGTCGCGACCACGGCGGCCGTGGTCAGGGCGGTCACGACCACCAGGACACCGGACCGGCGCAGCAGGAACGTGATCGGGTCGCGCAGCCGCGGGTGCCGGTGCGCCCGTTCCAGCAGCACCAGCACGGCGGCCAGCGCGACCGCCCCGACGGGCACCCACCAGCGGTGGTAGGTCTTCACGTGCGAGACCAGCAGCGCCACCAGCACGACCATGAGCAGCGCCCCGCCGAAGCGCATCCGCTTGCCGTCCGCGCGGTTCGCCACCAGGTACAGGAAGGTGAACGGCAGCGCCAGGATCAGCAGCACGCTGCTGATCCGCGTGTCCGCCATGAACGTGCCGAGGAACAGGCCGGGCGCGTCGTCGAGGTCGAGGGTGTGCAGGAGCGCGAAACAGGTGTGCCAGTCGTAGTGCGACACGGCCAGCAGCCTCAGCAGCACGAACAGCACGGCGGCACTGGTCAGCACCGAGCCCGCGTGGCTCTTGGCGGGCTCGGTCTTCTCCGGCTCGGTCGTCACGGCGAGCACTATCCCATCGGGACGCGCGGAGACCGGTCGCTACCCTGTGCGTGGCCCCCGTGTCACGGGTTCGGCCATTCCCCGTACGAAGGAGTACAGACGGCCGTGTCTGAGCGCACCCTGGTCCTGGTCAAGCCCGATGGCGTCAGCCGTGGTCTCGTCGGCGAGGTGATCGCCCGCATCGAGCGCAAGGGCCTGAGCCTGGCCGCACTCGAGCTGCGGACCGTCGACCGCGCCACCGCCGAGCAGCACTACGCCGAGCACGACGGCAAGCCGTTCTTCGGCGACCTCGTCGAGTTCATCACCGGCGGCCCGCTGGTCGCGATCGTCGTCGAGGGCACCCGCGCGATCTCGGCGTTCCGCCAGCTCGCCGGCGGCACCGACCCGGTCGAGAAGGCCACGCCGGGCACGATCCGCGGCGACTTCGGCCTGGAGGTCCAGTTCAACCTCGTGCACGGCTCCGATTCGCCCGAGTCGGCCGAGCGCGAGATCAAGCTCTGGTTCCCGGCTCTCTGAGCTGATCGCTCCGACGGCCCGGACCGCATTGCGGTCCGGGCCGTCGTGCCGCGCGGCCACTTCGCGTTCCGACGCCGTGGTTCACGGGTGCGCGCTGTGCCGGGGCCGTTCGGCGGCGTCACGGGTTCGGTGCGATCGTCGAGGTCGTGGCAGGTGTCCACCGCGGACGACGCCCCGTCGGGCGTGTTCGGCCCTCATCGTCGTTCAGGCGGATCTCATTGTTCGTTCATCCTCGGCTCAAGGCGGTGAACAACAGCGAGACAGCCCGTCCCTCGAATTCGCGTGACACAGTCGGTGTGGCACCGCTCCCCAGTGGACGAGCGGTGTACCGCAACCGCGGAACGAGGGGAGGTTCCATGCGCGCGTTCAGAACTGTGGCTCGGGGGATCGCCACCACCGGTGTCGCTCTCGCGGTCGGCACCGCACCGGCGGTGGCGCACACCGTGAGCTCGCCCGACCACCCCCACGGCGGCACGACCACCACCAGCGTGGACGACTGCGCGTCCTACCTGGGGGCTCGCGGGTACGCGGTCGGCGACGGCGTCCGCACGTCGTGCCGCAACGCCGCCGACGGCAGCTTCTACGGCCACGCACTGTGCTGCACGGGTCTCGTCGGTCTCGGGGTGCGGCAGGACCACGCCAACGCCGCGTGCGTGGTCGCCTCGGCCTGAGCGTCGAGAGGTCCGGCTCCGCCGAGCCCCCCGCACGCCGTGAGGTCCCACCTCACGGCGCGCGCCTGCGGGACGACGACCCGTTGCCGCCCGGCGTCGAGCCGCGCAGTTCGACGTGCGGCGCGTGTCCCAGCGGCAGGTGCATGCGGACCGAGTCGAAGCGCTGGTCGCCGACCGCGATGGAGTTCGGCAGCCTGCCCCACTCCCGGAACCCCAGCTCCTCGTACAGCTCGATCGCCCCGAGGTTGTTGCCGCGCACGCCCAGGTACAGCACCTCCAACCCCGCTGACCGGGCGTTCTCGACGATCGCCGCCACCACGGTCCGGCCCAGGCCGAGGCCGCGAGCGGCCGGGTGGGCCGTGACCTTGCCCAGCTCGGCGCAGTTCTCGAACACCTTCGCCGGGTCGCGCCGCCACGACGCCGTCGCCCGCACGACGCCGTCGACGCGCGCCACCGCGAGCGCCGCGTCGCCCGCCCGGACGCGGGTCAGCACGTCGTCCAGCCACGCGTCGGTGCCCGCCCGGTCCGGGGGTGACTGCCAGCCGATCGCGCCGCCCGCGGCCACGACCGCGTGCAGCACCTCGTGCACCTCGCGCCGCAGCCCCTCGTCGGCGTCCTTCGGCCAGTCCAGGTCGATTTCCACGTGGTGAGGCTAAAACCCCTCAGGAATTGTCGGTCCCCCCGGATAAGGTCGATCACGTGACCACTGCCGAGCCGCTCCTCGTCCGGGCCCACGGGTTGACCAAGCACTTCGGCGACTTCGAGGCGGTGCGGGGCATCGACGTGGAGGTGCGCCGGGGGGAGGCGTTCGGCTTCCTCGGGCCCAACGGGGCGGGCAAGTCGTCCACGATGCGGATGATCTCCTGCACGTCGCCGCGCACGGGCGGCGAGCTGTCGGTGCTGGGCCTCGACCCGAACACGCAGGGTCCGCTGATCCGCGCGCGGCTCGGGGTGGTGCCGCAGACGGACAACCTCGACACCGAGCTGACGGTGCGGCAGAACCTCCAGACCTACGGCCGGTACTTCGGCCTCTCCCGCGCGGAGGCCCGTGGGAAGGCGACCGAGCTGCTGGAGTTCGCGCAGCTCGTCGACCGGGCCGACCACGAGGTGGAGCCGCTGTCGGGCGGCATGAAGCGCAGGCTGACGATCGCCCGCTCGCTGATCAACGACCCCGACCTGCTGCTGCTCGACGAGCCGACGACGGGCCTCGACCCGCAGGCCCGCCACCTGCTGTGGGACCGGCTGTTCCGGCTCAAGCAGTCCGGCGTCACGCTCATCATCACCACGCACTACATGGACGAGGCGGAGCAACTCTGCGACCGGCTCGTCGTCATGGACGGCGGCAAGATCGCCGCCGAGGGCTCGCCCAGCGAGCTGATCAGCCGCTACTCGACCCGCGAGGTGCTCGAACTGCGGTTCGCGCCCGGCGAGCAGGAGGCCGTCGTACCGTCGGTGGTCGACCTGGCCGAGCGGATCGAGGTGCTGCCGGACCGGCTGCTGCTCTACACGAAGGACGGTGAGGGGGCGTTGAACGCCGTGCACGGGAGGGACGTGCGCCCGCTGTCGAGCCTGGTGCGCCGCAGCTCGCTGGAGGACGTCTTCCTCCACCTCACCGGCCGCACGTTGGTGGACTGATGGAGACGATCCCGAGCCGCTCCACCGGCGTCGTGCTCAACCCGGTGCGCGCGGTCCTGATCGGCGTCGAGAAGCACTGGACCTGGTACCGGCGCAACTGGCGGGCGACGGCCATCTCCAGCTTCCTGCAACCCGTGCTGTTCCTCGTGGCCATGGGCTTCGGCTTCGGCTCGCAGGTCCAGCCGGGCGAGGCGACGGGCGGCCAGACCTACCTCGTGTACCTCGCGCCCGCGCTGGTGGTCGTGACGGCGGTGCAGAACGCGACGTGGGAGTCGACCTACGCGGTGCTGTCCGCGTTCATCTGGCAGAAGTCGTACTGGGGTGCGGTCGTGACACCGGTGACGCCCGCGCAGATCTGCTACTCCCAGCTGACCTGGATCGCGTTCCGCCTGGTCAGCAGTGCTGCGGTGTTCCTGGCGGTCGCGGCGGCGCTCGGCGCGGTCAGCGGTCCGGGGGTGCTGCTGGCGCTGCCGTTCGCGGTGCTCGCGGGCCTCGCGTTCGCCGCGCCCGTGGTCGCGTTCTCCGCGACGCGCGAGACCGCCGAGGGCTTCAGCGGCCTGTTCCGGTTCGTGGTCATCCCGATGACGCTGTTCACCGGCGCGTTCTTCCCGATCTCGCAGCTGCCCGAGTGGCTGCGGCCGGTCGCGTGGATCACCCCCGTGTGGCACGGCGTCGAGCTGGCCCGCGGGGCCACGTTCGGCACGCTGCGGCTGCTCCCGGCCCTCGGCCACGTCGGGTACCTGGTGGCGCTGACGGCGGTCGGGGTCGTGCTGGGCCGCAGGTACTTCCAACGCAGGCTGGCGGTGTAGACGGTGACGCAGACGGTCGACCAGAAGAGCGCGGAGCCCCGCCCCGGCGGCGGGCTGGCGTTCCGCATCGTGCCGCCCGGCCTGTACGCGGGCCGCGCGAGCGTGCTCGTGGAGCGCGCGTTCCTCGTGTACCGCCGCGCGTGGCTGTCGTTCGTGTCCGGTTTCTTCGAGCCGCTGTTCTTCCTGCTGTCGCTGGGGTACGGGTTCGGCAGGCTGGTGTCGGAGGTCGAGGGCCCCGGCGGCCACCTGATCAGCTACCCGCTGTTCGTCGCCCCCGCGCTGCTCGCCGCGTCCGCGATGAACGGCGCCGTGTTCGACTCGACCTACAACGTCTTCTTCAAGTTCAAGTACGGCAAGCTCTACGACGCCATGCTCGCCACCCCGATGGGCCCCCTGGACATCGCGATCGGCGAGATCTCCTGGGCGCTGCTGCGCGGCGGCATGTACTCGGCGGCGTTCCTCTCGGTCATGCTCGGCATGGGCCTCATCGCCTCGCCGTGGGCTCTGCTCGCCCTGCCCGCGTGCCTGCTGGTCGCCTTCGCGTTCGCCGCCGTCGGCATGGCCGCGACGACCTTCATGCGCTCCTGGCAGGACTTCGACCTGGTGCAGCTCGCGGTGCTGCCGCTGTTCCTCTTCTCCACGACGTTCTTCCCGCTGTCGGTCTACCCGCCGCTGCTCCAGACCGTCGTCACCTGGACGCCGCTCTACCACGCGATCGAACTGCTCCGGGGGCTGACGACCGGGATCGTCGGCTGGGGCATGCTCGGCAACGTCGCCTACTTCGCCGTCATGGCCGCCGGGGGCCTGGTCGTGGCCGCCAGGAGGTTGGGCACGCTGCTGCTGAAGTGAGGTGGCGGGTTCGGGGGACCGGTCGAATACTTGACCCCCGAGCGTGCTCCCTCCCGGAGGTCGTCATGGACGTCATCGCACTGATCGGCCGCATCCTCTTCGTCGCGATCTTCCTGGGCTCCTCGATGGCCCACTTCACCCAGGCCGAGAGCATGGGCGCCTACGCCGAGTCCAAGGGCGTCCCGTCCGGGAAGCTCATGACCCTGGCCTCCGGCGTGCTCATGGTCGTGGGCGGTCTGATGGTCCTGCTCGGTGTGTGGGCCGACCTCGGTGCCCTGCTGCTCGTCGCGTTCCTGCTGCCCACGGCCTTCCTGATGCACGCGTTCTGGAAGGAGACCGACCCGATGGCCAAGCAGGTCGAGATGACCCAGTTCATGAAGAACGTCTCCATCTCGGGCGGCGCGCTGGTGTTCGTCGCCCTCTACGCCGGGCACGCCCAGGACCTGGGCCTGACGATCACCGGGCCGCTGTTCGGTTAGTCCCCCCGGATGGATGCCGTTACCCTGGTTCCCCGTGACGGTCGAGTCGGTCTTCCCCGTGTTGGAACCCCTGCTGCCCAGGGTCTCGAAGCCCGTGCAGTACGTCGGGGGCGAGCTGAACGCGACGGTCAAGGACTGGGACAGCGCGGCCGTCCGCTGGGCGCTCATGTACCCGGACGCGTACGAGGTCGGGGTGCCCAACCAGGGCGTCATGATCCTGTACGAGATCCTCAACGAGCTGCCGGACGTGCTCGCCGAGCGCACCTACGCGGTGTGGCCGGACCTCGAAGCCCTGATGCGCGAGCACGGCGTCCCGCAGTTCACCGTCGACGGGCACCGCCCGCTCGGCGCGTTCGACCTGATGGGCATCAGCTTCGCCACGGAGCTGGGCTACACGAACATGCTGACCGCGCTCGACCTGGCGGGCATCCCGCTGCACTCGGTGGACCGCACCGACGAGCACCCGATCGTCGTGTCGGGCGGGCACGCCGCGTTCAACCCGGAGCCCATCGCGGACTTCATCGACTGCGCCGTGCTCGGCGACGGCGAGGAAGCCGTCCTGGAGATCACGGACATCGTCCGCGCGTGGAAGGCCGAGGGCAGCCCCGGCGGGCGCGACGAGGTGCTGACCAGGCTCGCCGAGACCGGCGGCGTGTACGTGCCGCGCTTCTACGACGTGGAGTACCTGCCGGACGGCCGGATCCAGCGCGTGGTGCCGAACCGCGAGCGCGTGCCGTACCGGGTGTTCAAGCGGACCACGATGGACCTGGACGCGTGGCCGTACCCGAAGCAGCCCCTCGTGCCGCTCGCCGAGAGCGTCCACGAGCGGATGAGCGTCGAGATCTTCCGCGGCTGCACCCGCGGCTGCCGGTTCTGCCAGGCGGGCATGATCACCCGCCCCGTGCGTGAGCGGTCGATCGAGGGCATCGGCGCCATGGTCCACAAGGGACTGGAGGCGAGTGGCTTCGAGGAGGTCGGTCTCCTCTCGCTGTCCAGTGCGGACCACTCGGAGATCGCCGAGATCACGAAGGGCCTCGCGGACCGGTACGAGGGCACCAACACCGGCCTGTC